>NZ_JBFUIP010000958.1:0-619 GCF_056401815.1 Aminobacter sp. P4_D5
CTCGGGCTCGGGCTCTCGCTCGGCGTGGAGGTCTGGCGTGCGGAGGCCCCGAGTGTATGAGCGTTGGGGCAAGCGCGGCTTCGATGTGATCGCGGCGTCGCTGCTGCTGGTCCCGGCGGCGCCGGCCATGATCGGGGTCGCGATTCTGGTGCGTGTGTGCCTCGGATCACCGGTCCTGTTCCGGCAGCGGCGTGCGGGGCGCGGCGGTGTGCCCTTCGGGATTCTGAAATTCCGCACGATGCGCGAGGGGCCGGGCGACGATGCGGATCGCCTCACGCCATTCGGGCGCCTCCTGCGCGCGACGGCACTCGACGAGCTGCCGCAGCTCGTGAATGTCCTGCGTGGCGAGATGAGCCTGGTCGGCCCGCGTCCGCTGCTGCCGGAATATGCGGCATACTACACGACGCGGCAGGCGACGCGGCTTTCGGTGCGACCGGGCCTCTGCGGCCTTGCGCAGTCCAAGGGCCGCAACGGCGTCCCCTGGGAGGAGCGGCTCGAATGGGATGCGCGCTACGTCGAGCGCATCACCTCCGCGGGCGACCTGCGCATCCTATGGGACTGCCTGCGCGTGCTGTGCCGCGGCCAGGGAGTCGCCATGCCCGGCCGCGCCACCATGGCC
>NZ_JBFUIP010000959.1:0-618 GCF_056401815.1 Aminobacter sp. P4_D5
ATCATGATCATCGCCATCGGATCCGACCATGCGGGCCTGCCCCTGAAGCAGACCCTCCTCGCCGCGCTCGAGGCGGGCGGTCATACGCTGCTCGATGCCGGCACCTTCGGCGAGGCGAGCGTGGACTATCCGGACTTCGCCCATGAGGTCTGCGGGAAGGTGACCACCGGCGAGGCACGCTTCGGTGTGCTGGTCTGCGGCTCGGGCATCGGCATGTCCATCGCCGCCAACCGGCACCCGGCGATCCGCGCGGTGAACCTGCACAACACCACCGAGGCCCGGCTCACCCGCCAACACAACGACGCCAACGTCGCCTGCTTCGGCGCACGCACCCTCGGCGCCGAGGTCGCGCTGGACGCGCTGGCGACCTTCCTGGCGACGGAATTCGAGGGCGGCCGCCATCAGCGCCGCATCGACAAGCTGGCCCCGGAAACCGCCACGGCCTGATTCACCCGTCATGCCGGCGAAACCGGCCTGACCTGTCGCAGCCCCGGTATCCCCGCAGGGACGGGCCGTGTTATGCCGCGGGCGACCTGACGAAGGATCGTCCGATGAACGAATCTGCCGCCCGTTTCCTCCCCGCCCGCTTCTTCCAGGCCGGCGTCGCCGAAGCCGATC
>NZ_JBFUIP010000960.1:0-618 GCF_056401815.1 Aminobacter sp. P4_D5
ATCTGCGGCTTCACCGCGCCGAGATCCCCGAGCGCGACCAGCGTGCCGGCGTCGGCGAAGTCCGCGGCGAGGTCGCGCGCCAGCGAGCCGCCGAAGAAGGCTTCGGGGCCATCGGCGGCGAGGCGCTGCAGGGTCTCGGTCAGCGCCGGCTGCGTCACGAGCGCGCCGAGGGCGGGCGGTGCGCCGCGGGGCAGGAAGAGGGCGGCGCTGGTCGGATCGGCGTCCAGCTTCCTGCGGTTCTCGTCGCAGAAATGGCGATGCGCGTGGGTGGCGGCGAAGCCGTCGCGCGCGGCCTCGATGGCCGGGCCGAACAGCGCGGGCCAGGGCCGCGCACCCTGCGCCGCATGCAGCGCAGCGAGTCCCGCCACCTTGCCCGGCGTCTGCACCGAGAGCGGGCCGGAAACGGGGATGCCTCCTTCGGCGCGGTAGCGCGCGACGGTCGCGGCCTGGGGCGCCTGACCGGTGCCGGCATAGGTCTCCGCGCTGCCCGTGCTCGCCGACCAATGGTGATAGAAGCCATCGCCGCCGAGCCCGGACATGTGAGGCTCGACGACGCCCAGCGTCAGCGAGATCGCCACCGCCGCATCGGCCGCCGAGCCGCCCGCGCGCAGCACCTCC
>NZ_JBFUIP010000961.1:0-618 GCF_056401815.1 Aminobacter sp. P4_D5
ACCATGCGCAGCAGCGCCGGGACATCGGGTGCCGCCAGCCCCGCGCACGGCGCTGACTCGGCAACGAGGCGGTGGAGCAGCCGCACATTCTCCTCGATGCGCAGCCAGGGCATCAGGTTGGGCTGCTGGAACACCACGCCGATGCGTCCCTGCCGCCGCAACTCCGCCGCCGGCGTTCCGGCGATGGTGATGCGCCCGGCGGTCGGCGCCAGCAGGTCTCCCACCGCGCGCAGCAKCGTGGATTTGCCGCAGCCGGAGGGGCCGACCAGCGAGACGAAGGCGCCCTCCGGCACGGCGAAGCGGATGTCGCTCAGCGCCTGCACCGGCTCCGCGCCGCCATAGGTGACCTGCACATCCTCGACGGCGATGAAGGGTGCGGCGCTCTCGCTCCCCGGCGGTCCGGCCATTCTCACCCGGCCGGCCCCGCCTGCACCAGCGCCGCCAGGGTGCGCGCCTCCTCGATCCGCTCTACGAATTCATTGGTGTAAAGCTCGCGTGCCGTTGGCCGGCGTTGCAGGTCGCCGCCTTCCATCAGATAGCCGATGGAGCTTTCCCATTTGGACTCGTCGAACAGGCCGAAGCGCTGGGCGAAATCCGGGCTGCGATAGAGGTCGTAGA
>NZ_JBFUIP010000962.1:0-618 GCF_056401815.1 Aminobacter sp. P4_D5
GAGCAGCGCGGTCAGGTCGGTATGGTTGACCCGGTGGCGCGCCGCCGCGGCTACGCTGGGCTTCGCATGGAAGGCGATGCCGAGGCCGGCTGCCTGGATCATGGCGAGGTCGTTCGCGCCATCGCCGACGGTCGCAGTCTCCGCGAGACTCAGCCCAAGTTGCGCGGCCAGGCGCTTCAAGGTCGCGAGCTTGGCGTCGCGGTCCAGGATGGGCTCGCCGACCGTGCCGAGGAGCTTGCCGTCCGCGAGCAGGAGCGTATTGGCGTGGTGCTCATGAAAGCCACATCGCTCCGCGACCTTGCTGGTGAAGAAGGTGAAGCCGCCCGAGACGAGCGCGGTATGGGCGCCGTTCGCCCGCATGGTGGCGATGAGGGTGGCGGCGCCGGCGGTCAGCTCCGTGGTCTTCCAGGTCTCGTCCAGCGCCGAGGCGTCGAGGCCCTCCAGCATGCCGACGCGCTGGATCAGCGCCTGGCGGAAGTCGAGCTCGCCGTTCATCGAGCGGGCGGTGATCTCGGCGATCCTGTCTTTCAATCCGGCGAAGGCCGCGATCTCGTCCAGCGTCTCTGTGGTGACGATGGTGCTGTCCATGTCGGCCAGCAGCAGCTTCTTCTTCCGGCC
>NZ_JBFUIP010000963.1:0-617 GCF_056401815.1 Aminobacter sp. P4_D5
GGCATCGTCTTCCGGCGGGGCATGGCGCTCGATCCAGCTGGAGACCGTGCGCAGCACCGAATGCGAGAAGAAGACCGAGGCGGCCAGCGCCAGGGCCAGGTGGTGATGCGCCGCGCCGGCCGCCGCGCCGATCGCGGCCACCGCCCAGAAGGTCGCCGCGGTGGAGAGGCCGCGCACGCCGGTGTCGCGGTGGAGGATCACGCCGGCGCCCAGGAAGCCGACGCCCGTCACGAGCGCGCCGAGTCCGGCCGAGAGGTTGTTGCCGCCCACCTCGATCATCAGCCGCATGTAGCCGGCGGAGGCGGCCGCCACGATGGCGCAGGAGCGCAGCCCGCCGGGATGCCGCCGCCATTCCCGCTCGGCGCCGATGACCGCGCCCAGGACGAAGGCGATCAGGATGTCGAGGATTTCGTTGAGCACGGGTTCCATGGCGCTGGGGCAGCTTGGCAGAGCCCGGCGTGCGGCGCCATGAGGCCGCCCTCTTTCACGGCCCGGGCAAGGGTTGGTTAACCTTTCAGGCAGAGGATCGGGCGCCGGAAGAGAGCCCCATGCCGCCATATCCACGCCTGAGCCTGCCGATGATCCTGCTGGGAGTGATCCTGGCGGCGGCGGCGATG
>NZ_JBFUIP010000964.1:0-617 GCF_056401815.1 Aminobacter sp. P4_D5
CGCAGAGCGTGTTGGTCGCCGTGTTGTTCGCGGCGGTCAGGAAGACGACACGCTCGCCCCTGTAGCCGGCGACGGCGAGGTCGCGGCGGACCTTCGCCACGTCGCGTGGCGAAGTGAGCACCTCGATGCCCGCATTCGAGGCCATGGGCGATTCCGGGCAGAAGGCGCCCACGCCATCGGTGGTCAGGCTGGCATCGGCACCCGCGACGGCGCCCACCATGTCCGCCTGGCTGATGGCACCGAGGATGGCACGGCGGATCGCCGGATTGTCGAAGGGCGGCTGCAGGTGGTTCAGCCGGATGATGCCCATGTAGCCGGTGCGGTCGATGACATCGACGGTGATGTTCGGGTCGCGGCGCAGATTGGGCAGCAGGTCGAGCAGCGGTCTCTCCCACCAGTCGATCTCGCCGCGCTGGAGGGCGGCGAAGGCGGTCCCGTCATCCGGAATCGTGACCCACTCCAYGCGGTCGAGATGCGCGACCTTGGGGCCGGCCGTGAAGGAGGGCGCGCCGTCCGGCCGCGGCACGTAGCCGTCGAACTTCGCATAGACCGCGCGCACGCCGTCCACGCGCTCGTTCGCGACATAGCGGAAGGGTCCGCTGCCCACGACCTCGGTG
>NZ_JBFUIP010000965.1:0-616 GCF_056401815.1 Aminobacter sp. P4_D5
CCTGCCCTGGTTGCCCTGCCCTGGTTGCCGCTTCAACGACCAGCGCCATCTGCTTCGAAGCAACCATGCCGGCCTCGTCGAGAACAAACACCGTCCTTTCATCGAGACTGTCCCTGTCTTGTTTCCAGCGCAGTTCCCACGCCGCCAGCGTGCGGCTGACAATACCCGCTTCTTTCTCCAGGCCCTCCGCCGCCTTGCCGGCGAGGGCTGCACCGACAACGCGATAGCCGGCCAGTTCCCACGCCTCACGGGCGGCCTTCATCATCGTGGTCTTGCCCGCGCCGGCACGGCCAACGACAGCTGCGATCCGCGCGGCCCCCGTCACATGCTCGATGGCGACACGCTGCTCCAGCGACAGCTGCAAATGACGCGCCAAGACGCTGCCCAGCACCTTCTCTCGAACGCCATGCGTTGCGCGCCGCGACAGCCAGATCGATTGCGTTGCCATCTTGGCTTCGATGCGGATCAACTCACGCGTTGTGTAGCGCGCTCGGGTCTTCTCTCCTGTCGCAAGGTCGACGCCGTCGCGCTCGATGCGCAATGCCTCGGGGCTCTGCAGAACCCGCACCAGCAGATGCTGGAACGTGGCGGCATCGTCGACATAACGATGCAGGAT
>NZ_JBFUIP010000966.1:0-616 GCF_056401815.1 Aminobacter sp. P4_D5
CCACGGACGCGGCCGATGATCTTCTTCTTCGTGGGGCGGCCGACCAGGTTGTTGTAGTACCAGATCATCTTGATGGCGGCGTCGTTCGCCTCGGAACCGGAGCACTGGAAGGCCACGTTCGTCAGGCCTTCCGGCGCCAGCTCGACGAGCTTCTCGGCCAGGATCACGCCGGGCTCGTGCCCCTTGGCGAAGAAGGTGTGGTAGTAGGGCAGCTGCAGGAGCTGCTTGTAGGCGGCATCCGCCAGCCGCTTCTCCGAGAAGCCGAGCGAGGTGCACCAGAGGCCGGCCATCGCCTCGATGTACTCGCGCCCTTCCGTGTCCCAGACCCGCACGCCCTCGCCGCGGGCCATCAGGATGGAGCCGTGCTCGGCGTGGTCGGCAAGGTCGGTCTGCTGGTGGATGAAGTGCGCGATATCGGCTTCGTGGAGGTTGTTCGGGCGCATGGGGGATCTCCGCGGAATGTCCGGCGGGAGCATCGCGCCGGGCGGCGCCACGGCGCAACCTTCGCGGGCGGCGCCTTACCATCTTACGATCTTACCATCTTACTTTTCGCGACCGATGCGACTTTCGGACAAAGTCCCGGCCCGCGGGCGCAACACGCCCGTTGGCCCCACGT
>NZ_JBFUIP010000967.1:0-616 GCF_056401815.1 Aminobacter sp. P4_D5
CACTTCTACATGCTCTGCCTGGCGCCGCTCTTCCTGGTCTGGCGTGACGAGTTCGGTGTCTCCTTCGCCATGCTGGGCCTCGCCGTCGCGCTGATGAGCGCCACCACGGCCGTGCTGCAGACGCCCGTCGGCTTCCTCGTGGACAAATACGGCGCGCGGTGGTTCCTGGTCGGCGGCACGCTGATCATGGCGCTCTCCATCAGCGCCATGTCCCTGGTGACCGACTTCCGGCTGATCCTGGCCCTGGCCGTGCTGTCCGGCATCGGCAATTCCGTGATCCATCCGGCGGACTACGCCATCCTGGCCGGCTCCATCCGCAAGGAATTCGTGGGTCGAGCCTTTGCGCTGCACACCTTCACCGGCAATCTCGGCTTCGCGCTCGCCCCCCCGACCGTCGCGCTGCTGCTGCTGGTCATGGACTGGCGCCATGCGCTCGCCTTGCTGGGCCTGCTCGGCGTGCCCGTGGTCTTCGCCATCCTGGTCCAGGCGCGCATCCTGAGCGACCAGCCCAAGGCGCGCAGCCACCAGAAGGTGAGCAGCCGCGAGCTGCTGCTGAGCAAGCCCATCCTGGCCTTCTTCGCCTTCTTCCTGCTCTCGGCCATGTCCGGTGCGGGCA
>NZ_JBFUIP010000968.1:0-615 GCF_056401815.1 Aminobacter sp. P4_D5
GCCCTGCAGCGTGTTCACCAGCACCGGGAAGAGGACGGCGAGCGAGACGGAGGTGATCTTCATGGTGTCGCCGATGCCCAGGAACAGCATCAGCGCCGGCACCAGCGCGGCCTTGGGGATGGGGCGCATGAGCTCGACCAGCGGCTCCAGCAGCCGGAAGACGGCGGGGAACCAGCCCATGGCGATGCCGGCCGCGATGCCGATCACGCTGCCGATGGCGAAGCCCGTGAAGACCAGCCGCAGCGTGGCGAGCAACGGCTCCACGAACTCGCCCGACACCAGCAGGTCCCAGAGGGCAAGGGCGATGACCGTCGGCGGCGGCATCAGCGCGCGGCGGATCCAGCCGGCATTCACGGCGGTCTCCAGCCCGACGAGGATCAGCGCCAGGACGATCAGCCCCGGCAGCCAGCCCAATACCCGCCTAGACAGCATGGCGGTTCAGCAGCTTGCCCAGGAGGTCGTGGCGCAGCTCCAGGAAGCGCGGGAGCTCGCGCGTCGTGATGGGGTCGCGCGGGCGCGGCAGGCCGACCTCCACCATCTCGGCGAGGGTGGTGGGGCGGTTCGTCAGCATGGCGATGCGGTCGGCCAGGTAGATCGCCTCCTCCACGTCATGCG
>NZ_JBFUIP010000969.1:0-615 GCF_056401815.1 Aminobacter sp. P4_D5
ACCCATGGCAGGGCCTGGCGCTTCTCCGCCAGCACGTCGCTGCGCCGGGTCAGTTCCTTCTCCTCCCGGAGGAGCGCGCGCCGGGCTTCGAGCCACTCGCCCCGCGATACGACCTGATGATGCATGTTCCTTCTCCTTTCCTGTGACGGGTCAGGCCGGCAGCCGCCGGGCGTATTCCTCCCGCAGGCGCAGCCAGCTGTCCCAGAAGGGAGCAGGCTCTTCGCCATTGGCGCGGGCGACCAGGACGTCGAGATGGGCGTGCCAGCCGGCGCCGACCATCAGCATGGTCTCGCGGTCGGGCAGGCGGCGGTGGGTCACGGTGAGCAGGACCTTCGCGCCCCTGGGCTCCAGCTCGAAGGTGACTCCGTCGCTGCGGCCCCAAGTGATGACGAGGCGGCGGGGTGCGTCGAACTCGACGATCTCGCAGGTCATGCTGTGCTCGGCGGAATGGCCTTCGGGACGCCGGCCCGGGGGGTCGCTGAGCTCCTCGTTGCGCCAGGTGAACTCGAAGGTCGTGCCGGGCTTCATGCCCATGACGCCCGAGGCCAGCCATTTGCGGCGCAGGTCGCTCTCGGTGAGGTAGGCCCAGATGCGCTCGATCGGGCCGGGCAGCAT
>NZ_JBFUIP010000970.1:0-615 GCF_056401815.1 Aminobacter sp. P4_D5
GGTGAAGGCGACCTTCCAGCCGAAGGCCCAGGCGAGCGGCGCGCCCAGCCAGCCGTTCGGCGCGAAGAGCGCCGTCAGCGCGATGCCCGCGACGGCCGTGGGCAGCGCGAAGGGCAGGTCGATCGCGGCATCCAGCACGCCGCGTCCGGGAAAGCGCAGCCGCACCAGCGCCCAGGCCAGCAGCAGGCCGAGCGGCAGGCAGATCAGGGTGGCCGCCAGCGCCGCTCCGAAGGACAGCGCCAGTGCGGCCGCGACCCGCTCGTCGGCGAGCGAGTTCCAGACGCCGGCGACGCCGAGCTCCCAGGGCCGCAGCACCAAGGCCGCAAGCGGGACCAGCACCACGATCCCGAGCCAAGCCAGCGTGATCCCGAGCGAGACGCGAAAGCCCGGGATCGCGCGGGTGCCAAGGCGCCGACCGCTGGGGCGCCAGCCCGAAATGGCCGCTGCGCTCACCTGATGGCCCGGCTGATGCGATCGAAGACCCCGCCGTCGTTGAAATGCGTCCGCTGCGCCTGGGCCCAGCCGCCGAAATCCTCGTCCACGGTGACAAGTTCCATCCGCGGGAAGCGCGATGCATTCGCCGCCAGCACGGCTGCGTCGCGCGGACGATAAAAA
>NZ_JBFUIP010000971.1:0-614 GCF_056401815.1 Aminobacter sp. P4_D5
GCGGCACCCCCCGCAATCCGAACTGGTAGCCGAGCCCCGCCATCGCGATGAGAACCAGGCCGATCAGGAGCCAGAACAGCTGCGGCGGCAACGTGAAGGCGAAGGCGAAGCGCTCGGCGGTGCTCATGTCGAAGGTCTCGTTCAGCGAGGCCATGAGCGAGGCGATGATGGGGTTAGGCTGCTCTCGCGCGAGGGCCGAGGCATGGCCCCAGATGCCGTTCTGCAGCGTGGTGGTACGCTGCTGGATCTGCACGCTGATGGCCGGGTCGAGGCCGGCGCGGACGAAATCGGCGCGGACCTGGGTGTATTCCTCTAGAAGCCGGGCGATCTCCGTCCCGCGCGGATGCCCGATCGCCTCGGCTCGAAGCCAGGCCGTGCCGATGGCATTGGCCTCGGCCAGGCTTCCGGCCCGGCGCTCGTTGAAGCGGGTATTGGCAAAGGACAGGGTGAGGGCCAGCACGAAGGCCAGCAGGCCCAGCATCGCCCCGACGACGACGCCAACATGCTGGGCGTGGCTCTCGGCCCGGGCGCTGTCGCGCCGCCCGAACCAGTAGCCGATTTCCTTGGCGGCGAGCTGGGCCACGAACAGTACCAGCCAGAAGGCGAGCCAACTC
>NZ_JBFUIP010000972.1:0-614 GCF_056401815.1 Aminobacter sp. P4_D5
GTCCTGCCCGCGATCCGCCGGGACGGTGGTTACATGGTCGCCGCGCCGGAGGAGACGCCAGAGGAGTTGGCGCTGCGGGCCGTCCAGGTGCTCCAGGCGGCGGTCGCGCGCCAGAAGGAGGCCTTGGCCCTGGCGCAATCCAAGGTGGAAGCGCTGGACCGCCTTGAGGCCTGCGCGGGTTCCTTCAGCATCACGGTCGCGGCCAAGATCCTGCAGGTGCCGCCCCGCCGGCTGCCCAAGCTGATGGAGCGGTGGGGGTGGGGGAGCCACAAGGCCGATGGCTTCGTGGCCTACGAGCCGATGATCCGGTCCGGTGTCCTGGAGCACAAACCCTTCACGATCCAGCGCCGCGACGGAACGCCCTTCACGCGGAACCAAGTGAAGGTGACGGCGAAGGGTCTGGTCAAGGCGGCGCGCCTCTTAGAAGAGCCGCGCGCCAAGGAGGCGACGACATGAAAAAGGATGGCGCGCGCCGCCAGCCGGCGACGTATCGGGAGCAATTGTACTTCGAGAATATCGTGGTGCCGCCCGATCCGCGGATCATGCAGCCAGACCAGCAGACGAAGAAATACCCCGTGGCCACGGGCTACGATATCTGGGGCTCCGCCAACTGG
>NZ_JBFUIP010000973.1:0-613 GCF_056401815.1 Aminobacter sp. P4_D5
TGTCCTGCGTGCCAGTCTGCGCCATTCGGGGAATGTGGGGTAGCGGGGTAGCCGATGAGGACTCAGGTTGGGATCATCGGGGCAGGGCCGGCCGGGCTGCTGCTGGCGCACCTGTTGCACCGCGCCGGCATCGACAGCGTGGTGCTGGAGGACCGCTCGCGCCCCTATATCGAGGGGCGCATCCGCGCGGGCCTGCTGGAGCAGGGCTCCGTGGACACGCTGGTCGAGGCGGGTCTCGGCAAGCGCCTGCTGCGCGAGGGCCTCGCGCATGACGGGCTGGAGCTGCGCTTCGACGGCGGCTCCCACCGCATCGACCTGCACGGGCTGACCGGCAAGCGCGTCACCATCTATGGCCAGCAGGAGGCGGTGAAGGACATGGTCGCCGCGCGCCTCGTGACCGGCCGTCCCCTGCATTTCGAGGTGGAGAGTGTCGCGCTACACGATATCGCCAGTGACCATCCGCGCCTCACCTGGACAAAGGACGGCGTGTCGCACGAGCTGCATTGCGACGTCATCGCCGGCTGCGACGGCTTCCATGGCCCCTCGCGCGAGGCCATGCCGGCGGAGGTGCTTCGCATCTACGAGCGCGTCTATCCCTTCGCCTGGCTCGGCA
>NZ_JBFUIP010000974.1:0-613 GCF_056401815.1 Aminobacter sp. P4_D5
GTCTTCATGTAGAGCGCGAACATGACGGCCAGCGCCAGGTTCAGCGCGGCCGAGAGGTCCTTGACGGCATTGTCGGAATAGCCGGCCGGGGTGGCGAGCGGCGCCTACCGAAGGGTGCGTGCGTCGGTCTTGGCCATGCTGATTCTCCTTGTCGTTGCATCGTCCCCGGAGGCCGGAGCGCGCATCGGGAGGATGCACGCTGCCGCCGCTCCGGACCAGTGGTGCCATCGTATCAGGCGCGGACATCCGCAAGCGCCTGGCGCCGCCAGGCCGCCGGCGTGGTGCCGATCTGCGCCGAGAAGCTGCGGGTCAGATGGCTCTGGTCCGCGAAGCCGCAAGCCAGCGCGACATCGGCGATCCGCGCATCGCCGCCCAGCATCCGCTTGGCCTTCTCGACGCGCAGCGCGGCCAGCCAGCCATGCGGCGGCACGCCCGTGCTGCGCCGGAAGGCACGCGAGAAGTAGCTGCGCGACAGCCGGCATTCCCGCGCGAGCTCCTCGACCGCGACGCCGGCCTCGAGCCGCGCCTCCATCATCGCCTTGGCCTTGCGGAGCTGCCAGGGCGCCAGGCCGCTGCGGCCCCGCGCCGGGAACGGCGTCGCGTTGAGCCAGAC
>NZ_JBFUIP010000975.1:0-613 GCF_056401815.1 Aminobacter sp. P4_D5
CCTCCAGCCCGAGCGCCCGAACGGGCGCCGCAAGAGCCGCGATGACACCGAGATGGCCCATACCGGGATAGGTGTCATGGCGCACGGGCACGCCGGCTGCCCGCGCCCGAGCCGCCAGGTCGCTAGAATGCTGCGGCCGGACGGTGGTGTCCGCCGCGCCATGCAATAGTAGCATGGGCGGTGTGGCGGGGCCGAAGGGCGCCGGCGCGGCCAGCACATGCGGCGCTCCCGCGAAGATCTCGGGTGGATCGACCTCGTTTGCGCCGAAATCATAGGGGCCGGCGAGGCCAATGAAGCCGCCCACGCCATCCTGCGCGCCCCAGCTCGGGTCCAGTGCCACGCAGGCGGCGTTGAAGGCGCCGGCCGAGTGCCCCATCAGAATCAGGCGTCGCCGAGGCTCACGCGCGGTGAGGAAGCGGACGGCCAGGGCCGTGTCCTCGACGAAGCCCGGGAAGCGAATTTCGGGCCAGAGCCGGTAGTCGATGACAGCGACGCGGCAACCCAGGCCGGCCAAGGGATAGGCGACGAAGCGGTAGTCCGCACGCTGTCCGGACCGCCAGCCACCGCCGGGGATGAAGACCAGCAGCGGCGCGGTCCCGGCCAGGCCGGGCGG
>NZ_JBFUIP010000976.1:0-613 GCF_056401815.1 Aminobacter sp. P4_D5
GATGCGGCCGGCGCGATCCTCTTTGCGGCGGAGGCGGCGACGAAGGCGAGCCTGGACGCCATCCAGATTCTCGGCGGCAACGGCTATATCAACGACTACCCGACCGGCCGGCTGCTGCGCGACGCCAAGCTCTACGAGATCGGCGCCGGCACCAGCGAGATCCGCCGGCTGCTGATCGGCCGCGAGCTCTTCCGCGAGACCGCCTGATCCCCTCTTATCAGATGTGAACCCAGGGCGTGCGGAGTTCCGCGAGAACGCGGCTGCGATACGCGCGCGCGGTGCTGGGCCGCTCCGAGCATGCCCGACCTCCCAGGGAGAGCTACGGAATCCATTTCCGGACGGTTCTTGACTTGACCGCCACGGTTGGGATCATGTCTGCATTGCGGACATCAGCCGCACACCTGACAGAAGATGGGTTGAAGCGAGTAGGTCAGCAGAGGGGCAACGCGAGATGGCCGATGAACAGGGCGCGCCGACAGGGGCAGTGGCCGCGGACCCGAGCCGAGGGAATGTGATCCGGATCGCGAAGGCAGAGGAAGGCTCCGCAAAGGGGGAGTTCTGGGCGGTGCTGCGCGCCGTCATCTTCCTGGTCTGCGGCATTCTCGTGCTGGGC
>NZ_JBFUIP010000977.1:0-611 GCF_056401815.1 Aminobacter sp. P4_D5
CGCCGAACGGCACGAGATGCGCCTTGTCGAAGACGCCCAGGATCCGGGACTCCGGATCCAACGCGACGAGGCTGTTGTAGAGGCCCGAGAGCCGCCCCTCGGCGTTCCACTCGGCCCGCACGGTGCCGGCGAGCAGCAGGCCACCCGGCGGCAGGGCCTGGGCGGCGAGGCGCATCGCGTCGGGATCCTGTGCGAGCAGGAAGGGGCTCGCCGTCTCGGGCCAGATCACCAGGACCGGTTGGTCGGGATGCGCCGCCGCCGAGGCGCGAGCCGCCTCGGAGGTCAGCGAGACATAGCGCTGGAAGATCGGCAGGCGTTGCGAGGCGTCCCATTTCACGTCTTGGGCGACATTGCCCTGGACCAGCACGACCCGCACCGGTGTCTCGGCCGGAGGGTTCTCGTGGAGGCGCCAGAAGCCGAAGCCCGTCCAGAGCACGAGCATGGCGAGGCCGCCGAGATTGGCGGCGCGGCTCCGCAGCACAGGCAGCCCGGCGAGGAGGATGGTGAGCAGCGAAAGCCCGTGCACGCCGATGAGGCTGGCCAGTTGCATGGGCTCCGGCCGGAAGGCCCAGACGGTGCCCATGAGGTTCCAGGGAAAGCCGGTGAAGATC
>NZ_JBFUIP010000978.1:0-611 GCF_056401815.1 Aminobacter sp. P4_D5
GCCGAAGGCGCGCTCGACCAGCGGGCCGGGCGCCGGGATCGCCGCGACCTCGCGGATGATCTTCCGGCGCACCGCCTGCTCGAAGCTCTCGAAGCCGTCGGCCACCATGAGGAAGGCGCCGGGGCCGCCGATCACCCGCTCCTGATAGTATTCATCGAGCGGCTGCATGGCGCCGAGGCCCGGCGGCGGCGGGGTGCGGTCGAGCACGGCGAGGCCGTTCACCACCACGCCCTGGTTCAACAGGTCCTGCCGTGCGGCGCCGACCTCGCGGCCGGAGTTGTTGATGCCGTCGCCGGAGATGTCGATGACGCGGCGCGTGCCCTCGTAGCCCTGGCCGTAGAGGCCGGCGGCGAAGTCCATGGCGCCGGAGATCGAGGTGTAGAGGTGCGTTCGCCGCGGCGCGGCATCGATCGCGCGGGCGAAGCGCTCGGCGGATTCGGGGCTGTCGAGCTTCATCCAGGGGATCAGGTGCTCCTGGATGTTCCAGTCGGACCAGGTGAAGAAGGTGCAGGCGATGGAGCCGATGGGCCCGCGCATCATCGCCTCGACGAGGCGATGGTCGCGGAAGGCTGCGGCATAGCCGTTGAACTGCATCTCCTGCTCCTCGGAAT
>NZ_JBFUIP010000979.1:0-611 GCF_056401815.1 Aminobacter sp. P4_D5
GATCCGCATCGCGGCCGGCGAGCCGCTGGGCTATGGCCAGGAGGACGTCACCTTCTCCGGCCACGCCATCGAGTGCCGGGTCACGGCCGAAGATCCCGTGACCTTCGCGCCCTCGCCCGGCAAGGTGAACACCTTCCACGCGCCGGGCGGCCTCGGGGTGCGGGTCGATAGCGCGCTCTATGCGGGCTACTCCGTGCCGCCACACTACGATAGCCTGGTGGCCAAGCTCATCGTCCATGCGCCCGACCGCGCCCAAGCCATCGCGCGCATGCGCCGGGCGCTGGAGGAGATGGTGGTCGACGGCATCGAGACGACCCTGCCGCTGCACCGCCGGATCATGGCCGATCCGGAGTTCCAGGCCGGCGACTACACCATCCATTGGCTGGAGCGCTTCGTCGGCCGGACGGACTGAACCGGCCGCGTCCCGGCCGGGACGCCCGGAATCGGGACGCTGGGAATACAGACAATCATTCCGAAACGCCCGCGACGGTGTCTAGGATAGGGCTGTGGAACACCCGCAGGCCAAGATCCCGATTCCGCGCCTCCCCCGACCCGCCTCGCCCGGTTGAGCGTCCTGATGTCCCGCCGGCAGATGGAGATCACACCAGGCC
>NZ_JBFUIP010000980.1:0-610 GCF_056401815.1 Aminobacter sp. P4_D5
CCTTCATCCAAGCGACCGGCGAAGCTCTCGTCGGCGTGCTCAACAATACCGGCCTGCCGCCGGCGCAGCGGCGCGAGCGTGTTGCGGGCATCCTGCGCCAGGCCGTGGACATGGAGGGCACCGGGCGCTTCATCCTGGGCCGCTGGTGGCGCGTGGCGACCGCGGCCGAGCAACAGGAATACCTGCGCCTCTTCGAGGAGACGCTGATCCGCAACCTCGCGGCCCGCTTCGGCGAGTACCAGGGCGTGCGCTTCACGCTCGGCCGCAGCCAGCAGCRCACCGAGGACGACGCGCTAGTCACCACCGTCGTGGAGCGGCCGAGCAGCTCCCCGGTGAACCTCGACTGGCGCGTGGCCGATGTGGGCGGCCAGCCGCGCATCGTGGACCTGGTGGCCGAGGGAACCTCGCTCCGACTCACGCAGCGCAGCGAGTACAGCGCGGTCATCCAGCGCGGCGGGAACCAAGTTTCGGCGTTGCTGACGGCGATGCGGAACCAGCTGCAGCAGTTGCAGCAAAGGACGTAGTTTCCTCGCCCTCAGGGGCCGGGCGGCGTCGGCCGCTGTGCGGCCCGATTCTCCAGCGGAGCGTGGCTTCTTACGCCACCGGACCT
>NZ_JBFUIP010000981.1:0-609 GCF_056401815.1 Aminobacter sp. P4_D5
CCCTTGGCCAGCGCCTTCGCGACGGCAGCCTCGACGCTCGCCTCGTCCAGCGGGAACTCCACGGTCCCGTCGGAGAGCACGCGCTCCTTCACCCCGAAGATCTTGTCGCGCGAGACCAGCGGCGCGCCCCGGCGGGAGAAGAGGCTGTACGCCTCCGGCATGCGCAGCCGGGCCAGCTCGATCACATCCTCGAAGCGCTCGGTCGTGATGAGGGCGAGGTTGGCGCCCTTGCGCTGGATGACCGTGTTGATGCCGACCGTCGTGCCATGCACGAAGCTGGTGATGTCCTTCGGCGCGACGCCGTGCCGCTCCTCCAGCAGGTCCAGGCCGCGCAGGAGCTCGGCGCCGGGCGTGTCCGGCGTGGTCAGGACCTTGAGGCTGTGCAGCTCTCCGACATCCTCGTCCCAGAGGCAGAAATCGATGAAGGTGCCGCCGATATCAACGCCCACGCGATGACCCATGAGAAAGCCAAGCTCCACTGTCCGATGCCCCGAGTATGGCGTCCCCGTGACGGAGGTCGATGGAAAAGGTACGGATATGCCATAACCTCCGGTTATGGCTTTTCGGGAACCTCGCCATGAATGCCCGCCAGCTCGAGATCTTCCACGC
>NZ_JBFUIP010000982.1:0-609 GCF_056401815.1 Aminobacter sp. P4_D5
CCTTGATGGCGGCGATCTCGGCTGCGTCTGGTTCGGCGGCACCCAGGAGGGCATCCCCGATATCTCCGTCCACTTCTCGCGCCTCGCCGCTGGCGCCACGCGCTGGACGGCAGCGGAAAAGCTCTCGGACGATCCCACGCGGTCGGAGCAGAATCCGCTGCTCTTCAACGCGCCCGATGGCGCGCTCTGGGTGCTCTGGACGGCGCAGCTGGGCGGCAACCAGGACACGGCGCTGGTGCGGCGGCGCATCTCCGATGACGGCGGAAAGAGCTGGGGCCCGATCGAGACGTTGATTCCGGAAAAGCCCGGCTTCGGCACCTT
This sequence comes from Aminobacter sp. P4_D5, assembly GCF_056401815.1. Lineage (NCBI taxonomy): Bacteria > Pseudomonadati > Pseudomonadota > Alphaproteobacteria > Hyphomicrobiales > Phyllobacteriaceae > Aminobacter > Aminobacter sp. P4_D5. The sequence continues at coordinate 322 of NZ_JBFUIP010000982.1, forward strand.
CATCCGCAGCCGCATCGTCGTAAACGCGAGCGGCGAATGGCTGCTGCCGATCTGGCGCTGCGCCAAGCCGCCCTCCGGCGCCTGGACCGGCGACCTCGACACCTCCTCGGTGCTGATCTCGCGCGACGGCGGCGCGAGCTGGGAGGAAAGCCCGGTGCCGGAGAGCACCGGCTGCTGCCACATGTCCATCGTGCCGATGCGCGACGGCAGCATGCTTGCCTTCTACCGCAGCCGCTGGGCGGACCATGTCTACCGCAGCGTCTCCCACGATTCCGGCCGGAGCTGGAG
>NZ_JBFUIP010000983.1:0-609 GCF_056401815.1 Aminobacter sp. P4_D5
TCCGTTTCACCGGCCTTGCGGAGCGCTCGGAGATTCCCGGGCTGATCGCGGGCTTCGATATCGCGCTGCAGCCGGCTTCGGTGCCCTATGCCTCGCCGCTCAAGGTCTTCGAATACATGGCCGCGGGCCGCGCCATCGTCGCGCCGGACCAGCCGAATCTCCGGGAGGTGCTGGAGGAAGGACGCACGGCGCTGCTCTTCGATCCCGCCGTCCCCGGCGCCATCTGGCAGGCGGTGGAGCGGCTCGCCAGCTCGCCGGCGCTACGTGCGCAGCTGGGGGCGGCGGCGCGCCGCGAGGTGCTGCTGCGGGATCTGACCTGGGAAGGGAATGCGCGGCAGGTGATCGCGCTGGCCGAGAAGGAGATCGTGCGCCGGAGCCAGGGCCGCCGGCGTGGATATCTTCCCGGGCCGTCGCACCGGTGATGGACATGCCGATCGAGAAGGCCGCCCTTCCATGCGGTGGCGCCGGCATCGAGGCACCCATGGTGCTGCATGTCTTTCCGAGCTTCGCCGTCGGTGGGGCGCAGGTGCGTTTCGCCGCGCTCGCGAACCGTTTCAAGGCGCGCTGGCGGCACGCGGTCGTGGCGCTGGACGGCGACGAGGCCTGCGC
>NZ_JBFUIP010000984.1:0-609 GCF_056401815.1 Aminobacter sp. P4_D5
GGGTACGTAGAGCCCTTCGATCGAGGTGCTGAAGAACCCGGCCTCCAGGCCGGACTGGATGCGACCGGCGACGGGGATTTGCACCGAGCGCCCGAGCGTGCCCTGGTAGTAGTGCGTCTGAGCGCCCCAGTAGAGGCCGGGCTCAGGCGGCACGATGCCGGCCCCGGGCGCCGCATTGGCGCCGATGATGTAGTGGCCGGCCGCGGCCTCCGTGGCGCGGGCCGGATCGGACCTTTCGGCGGCGGCCAGCGCCATCGCGGCGAGAAGGGTCAGATGGCAGGCGCGCATGCGGTGCTACTTCGGACAGCCCGCCGGTAGGCTAGCGCCCGTTCCGCTCTGCCCTATCGGGCAAATCCCTGRGATTGATCGCTGCGATCCCAGGGGCTCCCCCGAGGGAAACAGGCCGCCGGAATGAGGGCGCGCGGCCTCGCGGGTCTCTCGGATGGACCCACGCCTAACCCTACGCTGCGGGGCATTTACTAATTTATTTTAATGTTAGATCATCTAATCAATGCGTAGGGTTGTTTTCTAGAAAGACGGGGAAACACCATGCTTCCAGCCGCTTCCCCTAAGGTCCTCCCGGAGGCGTCCTGGGGGGCCTATCGGTTG
>NZ_JBFUIP010000985.1:0-609 GCF_056401815.1 Aminobacter sp. P4_D5
CCTCCCCGAAGATGCGAGCGTGCTCGCGGAAGAGTTGTCCAGCCCTGCCGGCGTCGCCCGAGAGCAGCGCGTCCAGCAGCGCCTGGTGCTGCGGCACCAGCCGAATGCAGGAGGTCGGCTTGTCGTTCGCGAAACCGATGAGCATGCGCATCTGCGCCTGCACCCGCTCGTACTGGCCGAGCAGGCGTCCGTGCCCGGCGGCGGCTATCACCGCCTTGTGGAAGGCGAGGTCCGCTTCGTCCGAGGCGGCGACGTCCTCGGCGCGGCAGGCCGTCTCCAGCGCGTCGAAGGCCGCCTGGAGCGGCGCCGGCGAGATGCGCTTTCCGGCCAGCGCCGCGGCGGTCAGCTCGGCGCCCATGCCCTCCAGCGCGGCGCGCAGCGTGTAGAGCTCCCAGGTGTCCTCGGCGGTGAGGCCCACGACCTCCCAGGCGGCGTAGGGGCGCTGGGCGATCAGCCCCTCGGACAGCAGCGTGTGCAGGGCCGAGCGCACCGTGCCGCGGGAGACGCCGAGCTCGGCCGCCAGCTGCATCTCGGTGAGGCGGTGTCCCGGCGGGAAGCGGCGCGAGACGATGGCCTCGCGCACCTCGTCGGTGGCGCGGGATTCCAGGC
>NZ_JBFUIP010000986.1:0-609 GCF_056401815.1 Aminobacter sp. P4_D5
CCGCCGAGCTGCACGCGATGGCGAGTTGAGCGTGGGTGCCCTCGCCCCGGAGGAGCGGATCGCCCGGCCGTCCCGCGCTGGCGCGGCGGTGCGCATCCGTGAGCTCGACGATCATGCCCCCCCATGGAGCGAGGAGGTCTGGGAGGTCTTCGTGCGCTCGACCCCGGAGGCCACCTTCTTCCACCTCCCGGCCTGGCGGAAGGTCATCCGGGAGGCCTTCGGGCACGCGACGCACTTCGTCTATGCCGAGCAGGACGGCGCCATCACCGGCGTACTGCCGTTGGCGCGCATGCGCACGCGCCTCTTCGGCGATGCGCTCATCTCAACGCCCTTCTGCGTCTATGGCGGCCCGGTATCCGTGACGCCGGAGGCCGCACAGGCGCTGGAGGAGTACGCGCTCGCCCTCATGCGCCGGACCGGCGTGCCGCTGCTGGAATTCCGCCGGCGCGACACGGCCGATCCCGGATGGCCGGAGCGGCCTCCGCTCCACTACACCTTCCGCCGCGCCATCACCGGCGACGCCGAAGCCGACATGAAAGCCATTCCGCGCAAGCAGCGCGCCATGGTCCGCAAGGGAATCCAGAACGGGCTCACCAGCGTCTCCAACAG
>NZ_JBFUIP010000987.1:0-609 GCF_056401815.1 Aminobacter sp. P4_D5
GCCTGGGTCCGCGCCATGGCGGCCTACAACAGCGAGATGAACCGCCGCACCTACGCGGCCGCGGACACGCTCCCCGACGACGAGCGGCGCGCCGATCGCGGCGCCTTCTTCGGCGGCATCCACGCCACGCTGAACCACCTCGTCTGGGGCGACCAGGTCTGGATGAGCCGCGCCTGGGTCCGCGCCATGGCGGCCTACAACAGCGAGATGAACCGCCGCACCTACGCGGCCGCGGACACGCTCCCCGACGACGAGCGGCGCGCCGATCGCGGCGCCTTCTTCGGCGGCATCCACGCCACGCTGAACCACCTCGTCTGGGGCGACCAGGTCTGGATGAGCCGCTTCGACGGCTGGGAGAGGCCCGCGGCCAGCATCCCCGGCAGCACCGCGCTCCACGCGGATTGGGACGAGCTGTCCGCCGTCCGGCGCGCGCTGGACGCCCGCATCGAGACCTGGGCAGCCGGGCTTACCCAGGAGGCGCTGGACCAGGAGCTGGTCTGGTTCAGCGCGAGCGCCGGCCGCGAGCGGCGCGATCCGCGCTGGTTGGCGATCACGCATTTCTTCAATCACCAGACGCATCACCGCGGCCAGGTTCACGCCCTGCTGACG
>NZ_JBFUIP010000988.1:0-608 GCF_056401815.1 Aminobacter sp. P4_D5
CGCGGCAGCCGGCATTGCGTAGCGACGCCGCCGAGCCCTTGCCCACGTCGCCGTAGCCGGCGACCAGCGCGACCTTGCCGGACATCATCACGTCTGTGCCGCGGCGGATGGCGTCCACCAGCGACTCGCGGCAGCCGTAGAGGTTGTCGAACTTCGACTTGGTGACGCTGTCGTTCACGTTGATCGCGGGGAAGAGCAGCTTGCCCTCCTTCGCCATCACGTAGAGGCGGTGCACGCCCGTCGTGGTCTCTTCCGACACGCCCTTGATCGAAGCGGCGTGCTTGGCGAACCAGCCCGGCTTCTCCGTCAGCAGCTTCTTGATGAGCGCGAAGAAGACGGTCTCTTCCTCGTTGGTCGCGCCTTCCAGGAAGGCCACGTCGCCCTTCTCGGCGCGCAGGCCGTAATGGACGAGCAGCGTCATGTCGCCGCCGTCGTCGAGCAGCATGTTCGGCTCGCCGCCGTCCGCCCACTCCAGCGTCTTCTGCACGTAGGACCAGTATTCCGGCAGGGTCTCGCCCTTCACGGCGAAGACCGGCGTGCCGGTGGCGGCGATGGCGGCCGCGGCGTGGTCCTGCGTCGAGAAGATGTTGCAGGACGACCAGCGGACG
>NZ_JBFUIP010000989.1:0-607 GCF_056401815.1 Aminobacter sp. P4_D5
GGTGAGCCACAGCGCGTCGGAGGGATCGGCGAGCTCGGGCTTCTCCGCGGGCTCCTCGCTGATGGCCAATGTGCCCTCGCTCAGGGACGCGGAGCCCTTCGGCGTCAGGATCATCCAGTCCATGTCGGCGAAGCGCCGCGCGAAGAAGGGCGCGGTGCGCCCGACGATGTGGTGCTCCGGCTCGAACCAGGCGACGAAGCGGCGGCGGTCGCTCTGCGCGGGCACTTCGCGGAAGCGGACGAAGGCCGTCATCTTGTGCGCGTCTCGGCGCACGGCTTTCTCCAGCCGGCGCGCGGCCACGACGTCCGCGTCCATGGCATCGGAGAGCAGCTGACGCTCGACCTGCAGCCGCGCGATGAGCCGGTAGAGCAACTCGAAGCGGGCCGGATCGGAATGGCAGATCACCGCCTCCGCCAGTTCCAGGAAGGAKGGCGGCACGCGCGGCGGGCGCGCAATGGGCCGCGGCGGCCGCTCCTCCTCGAAGAGCCCGTCGGCGCCGAGCCGCCAGTCCACCTCATGCGGCGCGACGCCGCCCAGCAGCAGCATCCGCGCGGCGTCGCGCCACTCCGGAAAATCGGCGGCGTGCTGGAGGCGGACGGTGCGCATC
>NZ_JBFUIP010000990.1:0-607 GCF_056401815.1 Aminobacter sp. P4_D5
CTCGGTGGCCTCGCGGCGCTCCTATGGCGGCACGGCGCCGGAGAACGTGCGAGCCATGGTGCGGGACTGGAAGGAACGGCTGGCGTGAGGGCTCTCCTGCTGATCCTGGCGGCGAGCGTGCCGCTGGCCGCCTGCGGCCGCGTGGGCCCGCCGCGGCCTCCCGGCCCGAAGGAGGCGATCACCTATCCCCGCGCCTATCCCCCGCCGACGGCCGAGGACCGCGAGGTCGCGCGGACGCGGGCGCTGGGCATCCCGCCGGGTATCGCGCCGCCGCGCTGACCGGCGCTTTCGTTCGCGCAACTAAAGCTCACGCCCTCGATGCGGGGCGTGATAGTGGGCCACCGTCGGGTTACAACATTGGGAGGAAACTCATGTTGCGACGTGCTCTCGCGCTGGCGATTCCGGGCGGGATCATCGGCCGGATTTCGGTGTCGAAGGCCCAGGCGGGCGACCACCGGCAACTCGTGGACGCCCTTTTCAGAAACTTCTCCGAGGCTTACGCCCGCAACGATGCCGACGGGATCGGAGCCTGCTTCACCGAGGACGCCATTCTCATTGGCCCGGCGCCGATCGTCATCGGCCGGCAGGCCATCGCGGAGAACTACAA
>NZ_JBFUIP010000991.1:0-607 GCF_056401815.1 Aminobacter sp. P4_D5
CTTCCTGGAGGCCTCGCTGTGAGTGGCACCAGCTTCACCGCCCGCAGCTACGACGCGATCGTGCGCGACCTGCTCACGACCCTCGTCGGCGGCACCGTGCGCGAAAGCCTGACCGCGCCACCCGAGGGCCTGCCGGTGACGCCGATGCTCCTGACCAAGCGTCCGGTGCGGCAGGTGAGCTTCCTGGAAGGCGCGGTAACGGTCGGCGCGGGCGTTGCGGCACGGCAGATCACCTACCGGTTCACCCCCGCTGATTTCGAGCTGGTCGCGGCCTCCGGCGCCGGCGAGCCCGATGCGATCCGCTTCCGGCCGGAGGGGCGGCGCCCGATCCCGGGCACGCCACTCACGGTGAACTATTTCCCGGTGCAGGCGGAGCGCACCGAGCTGACCGACCTCAGCGTCGGCTCCGTGGTGCGGACCATGCTGGAGACGGTGGGGCGGGAGATGGCGCTCTCCTACCAGATGCTCGACCGCATCTACGACAGCGCCTTCATCGAGACCTCGGAGGCCGGATCGCTCGACCGCCTGGTGGCGCTCGTCGGGGTCGCGCGGCTGTCGGCGACGCGGCCCATCGTCGGCCTGCGCTTCGAGCGCGCGGAGCGGGAGC
>NZ_JBFUIP010000992.1:0-606 GCF_056401815.1 Aminobacter sp. P4_D5
CTCGATCCCAGACTGCATGGCCATCATCGATGAGGTCGGCGTGGATCGGGTCGTCCTGACCACCGACTGTTTCTTCGGCTGGATGCCGCCGGCGGCGGAGCTGCTGCGCGTCACGCTGGGCAGCTTCCTGTTCCATGGCATGGCGGAGGCCGATGCGGCAAAGCTTGTGCGCGGCAACCCGCGGCGCATGCTGGGCCTTCCCGAGTGGGACACCTGAACCATGACCACGCTGACCATCACCGAGAAAATCCTCGCCTCCCACGCCGTGGAGGGCGAGATCCGGCCAGGCGAGATCGCAACGATCCGCCCGGATGTAGTGCTCTTGAACGACATCTCGGGCCCTCTCGCCTTCACGCAGTTCGACGCGATCGGGACCGGCCGGCCCTTCGACCCTGACCACATCGTGTTGGTGGACGACCACTTCGCCCCGGCCAAGGATGTGGAGAGCGCCGAGGCTCTGCGGAGCACCCGCCGCTTCGCCGAGGCGCACGGTATCCGCCACCACTACGGCCCGGGCCGGGGCGGTATCGAGCACACGCTCCTCGCCGAAATCGGCATGGTCGGCCATGGAGACATCGTCTTCGGCGCCGATAGCCACACCTGCAC
>NZ_JBFUIP010000993.1:0-606 GCF_056401815.1 Aminobacter sp. P4_D5
GCATCGCCCCGAACGGCGAGGGCACGATGCACAGCCACCCCGAGGAGCAATGGGGCATGCTGCTCGAGGGCAGCGCGATCCGCTTCCAGGGCGGCGAGGAGATCGCGGTGAAGAAGGGCGATTTCTGGCGCACGCCGGGCGGCATCGAGCACACGATGCGGGCGGGCCCGGAGGGCTGCAAGGTCCTGGACATCTTCGCCCCGCCGCGCGAGGCCTACCGCAAGGCCGGAAAGGGCTTCGCTTCCGCCACCTGACGCCAAGAGGACCGACCCGATGCCGCCTTCGCTGACACGCCGTGCCGCATTGCTTGCCGGAGCCGGAAGTGTATCCGCCTGCGCGTTGCCGATCCGGCAGCCTGCGGTGCCGCAGGACCAGACGATGCGTGCCACCGTCCTGGGCCTGCCCAACGAACGCTTCCTCGTCGGCCAGGGATCGGCCGCGATCACCCGGGAGTACGTCGCCGCGCTGGAGCGCCGGCGCGCCTTCCTGGGCCTTTCCCCCAGCGCCACCCTGCCCGCGATGGACCTGCTGGCCGTCTCGGGCGGCGGCGAGGACGGAGCCTTCGGCGCGGGATTGCTGAACGGCTGGACGCTGGAGGGCTCGCGC
>NZ_JBFUIP010000994.1:0-606 GCF_056401815.1 Aminobacter sp. P4_D5
GTCCACGCCGGTGCCGGGATCCTTCACCCAGAAGCCGGGATAGCCGAGCACCACCGCCATCGACGGCATGGCGCGCAGGTTCGGCTCGTAGGTGAAGGGGAGCTGGCGCAGGTCCAGCGGATCCTGCCCGAGTCCGATGGAGAGATTGTATAGCGCCACGTCCTGCCAACGGATCTGCGTCCGGATCTCCGGGATCGGATAGGCGAGGAGCTTGTCTTCGACGATCACTTGGCGGGCTCCACCTGGGTGATTTCCAGAACGGCGTCGGCGGCATAGGCGCCTTCGCCCTCGGGCAGCACCAGCAGCGGGTTGATGTCGATGGAGGCGAGCTGCGGGCCCGCCGCCGCGGCGAAGGTGGAGAGGTTCGCCAGCGCCTGGGCCAGCGCCATCACATCGGCCTTTTTCCGGCCGCGCACGCCGTCCAGCAGCGGAAAGCCCTTGAGGCCGCGGATCATCACCTCGGCTTCGGCCGCGTCGAAGGGGCAGCGCCGGAAGGTCACGTCCTTCAGCACCTCGATGAAGATTCCGCCCAGCCCCACCATGGCGACCGGCCCGAAGACGGGGTCGCGCACCATGCCCAGCGCCATCTCGACCGCGCCCTTGATC
>NZ_JBFUIP010000995.1:0-606 GCF_056401815.1 Aminobacter sp. P4_D5
GCGGGCGCCGAGCCGCCGAAGGTCGCGCAGACCCTCCGCGTCTTCTTCGACGGCGGCTGGCACGACGTGCCGCTCTACTGGCGCGCCGATCTCGCCGCGGGCCATCGCTTCATGAGCCCCTGCGTCGTCGCGCAGGACGACACCACCAGCTGCATCCCGCCCGGCTTCTCCGCCATCGTGGACGCGACCGGCAACATCATCCTCGAGGCGGCGGAGTGACGGCCATGAACATCGACAAGGTCACCCTCGAGATCCTCGCCAACCACACGCGCGCCGCGGCCGAGAACATGGCCTACACGCTGTACCGGACGGCGCATTCCACCTTCGTCAAGGAGACGGGGGACTTCACCATCCAGCTTCTCGACAAGGAGGGCCGCACCGTTGCGGTGCCGCTGGACCTCGGCGCCACCTGGTATCCCGGCCTCGACTACGGCAAGGCCATCGCCCTGGTGGAGGGCGGCTACAAGCCCGGCGATGTCGGCTTCACCAACGATCCCTATTCCGGCTACCTCTCCACCCACGCGCCGGACCTGCACATGTGGAAGCCGATCTTCCACGAGGGCGAGCTGCTCTGCTTCTGCTCCGGCCATATCCACAACACCGACA
>NZ_JBFUIP010000996.1:0-605 GCF_056401815.1 Aminobacter sp. P4_D5
CCTGACTGCTACACTGGACTGAACTGTGGGAGCCGCCGGAGATCCTCCGGCGGCTTTCGTCGTTTCGGGCCCCAGTAAGGCCCTCGGCAGCATCGCGCCGTGCGTCAGCGACTGGATGAAGCCGAGCTTGGCCACCACCGCCGGAGACAGCACGAAGGGGTAAAGATCCGGGATGCCCATGCTGCGGTTCAGGCTGTTCACCGCGACCGTCAGCGGCACCCAGGCATCCATCAGCGCCTCGATATCCGTGCTGCGGTAGGGATCGAAATCCACCTCGGTCGAGAGATCGCCGGTCTGGTCCGCCCGCGGGGCGATCTCCAGGCCAAGCGAGCGCGCCATCTCCAGCGTGTCGACGATATGAAGGTAATGCGCCCAGGTCTCGGCGAAATCCTCCCAGGGATGCGAGGTGGCGTAGGTGCTGACGAAGTTGTCCTGCCAGTCGGCGGGAGGACCCTGATCGTAATGTCGCTGCAGGGCGGCCTCGTAATCCCGGCTGTCGTCGCCGAAGACGGCGCGGCAATCCTCCAGCCGGCCGCCGTCCCGCACCAGCCGGTCCCAAAAATAGTGACCGGATTCGTGCCGGAAGTGGCCGAGCAGCGTGCGGT
>NZ_JBFUIP010000997.1:0-604 GCF_056401815.1 Aminobacter sp. P4_D5
ACAGCCAGCAGGCCACCACGCGCGCCATCGACGGCTTCCCGCTCATCCAGGCGCGGGGCTGAGCCCATGGCCGCTTACCGCCAGATCAAGGCGAGCTTCACCGCGGGCGAGCTCGCGCCCGAGCTGCTCGGCCGCAGCGACCTGCGCGCCTATGCGAACGGCGCCCGCCGGCTCCGCAATGTCTTCATCCAGCCCACCGGGGGTGTGACGCGCCGGCCGGGGCTGCGGCACATTGCGAGCCTGCCGGGCTCAGCGCGGCTGCTCGCCTTCGAATTCAACACGGAGCAGACCTACCTCCTCGTCTTCACCGCCGGCGCCTTCCGGGTCTTCCTGGGCGATGCGCTGGTGGCGCAGGGAACGGCGCCCTGGACCGCCGGGCACCTCCCGCAGCTGGCCTTCACGCAGAGCGCGGACACGCTGCTGGTCTGCCATCCGGACCTGCCGCCGCAGCGGCTGACGCGCAGCAGCCACACCGCCTGGACGCTGGCGGACTGGAACTGGATCAGCCTGCCGACCTTCCGCTTCGCCGCCCCGGACATCTCGCTCACGCCGAGCGGGACGTCCGGCAGCGTGACGGTCACGGCCTCGGCCGCGGTCTTCTCCG
>NZ_JBFUIP010000998.1:0-604 GCF_056401815.1 Aminobacter sp. P4_D5
GTCCTGTGATTCGGCGAAGCCGGAGACGCGGCGGGCGAAGCTCTGGCTGCCGCCGACCGTGCCGGGCATATCGTCGAAGAAGAAGCTGATGGGCACGTCGAGTACGCGCGACAAGTCGAACAGGCGCGAGGCGCCGATCCGGTTCACGCCGCGCTCGTACTTCTGCACCTGCTGGAAAGTAAGCCCGAGTGCTTCGCCAAGACGCTCCTGGCTCATGCCGAGGAGGGTGCGGCGAAGACGAACCCGGGAACCGACGTGCACGTCGATCGGGCTCGGACGATGTTCCTTCTCCGCCCGCCCAGTGTTTTCGCCAGTCGACATCGCTTCTCTCATACTGACACTCATGCACCTGATCCCTTCGGCTCAGGCTGTCCTCACCAATTCCCTACGCTCACATGTTGCGTCGGGTTGCATTTTTTATGCGTGGGTGGCCCGGAATACGCCTGGAGGCTGCGTCGCAGGACAGCCCGCGTGTGTCACAGGCCTTAGCGTCCACCTCCGGTAGCGTCAATATTTTTCCAAATTCTCAATAAATAAATTTCCCTAGACTAGGATTCCAGCCGAGTTGGACGGAACGGATCTCCGGAAAAGACCTGAGGCGAAG
>NZ_JBFUIP010000999.1:0-604 GCF_056401815.1 Aminobacter sp. P4_D5
CTTCCACAGGGCTGCCCTGGCGAATGGCGGCACGGACAACGGCGCGCCGGGCGAGCGCCCGTATCATCCCGGCTACTTCGCGGCCTTCGCGCTGGATCCCGCCGGCAACAACATCGAGGCCGTCTTTCACGGCCCGGCGCGGCGCTCGTCGCCCAGCGTGACGATCGAGTTCGAGAGCTGAACCGGGGCGCGCCCGGTCAGAAGATTCCGAGGACGAGACCGGCGCCGATCGCGGCGCCCAGCTCCCGGCAGTGCGCGAGCTGCGCCTCGCTCAGGCGCTTGGGCGCCAGGATCGCCTCAGGCGTCTGCGCGCCGGTGATCACCAGCACAGGCTCGGCCACCTCGCGCAGGCGCCAGCCGGTGGCGATGCGGCGCATCTGGCGGATGGCGCCCTGCCCGTCCGTGCCGGCGCAGACCATCAGCGCATAGGGGCGCCCCTGGATGCGGTCGAGCAGCGGGTAGTAGCAGCGGTCGAAGAGGTCCTTCATCGGGCCGGAGAGCGAGGCCAGGTTCTCCGGCGCGGCGAAGATGTAGCCGTCGGCGGCGAGCAGGTCGTCGGGACCGGCATCCCCGGCCTTCAGGAGCAGGGCCTCCGCTTCGGTGG
>NZ_JBFUIP010001000.1:0-604 GCF_056401815.1 Aminobacter sp. P4_D5
TGCCCGGCGCGACGACGCCGCGGTCGCGCAGGCCCATGGCGCGGGCGGTATCGCTGGTCTGGCGGCGGACGAGCTCCTCCATCCGAAAACCGTTCCGGCTCCAGTGCTGGAGCACGAAGGTCGGGAAGCTGCCGTCGGAGATGAAGCCGACATGCGCGCCGCCATCGGAGAGGCCGATGATGGCGTTGCGATGCCGGAGGCATTCTGCCGAGGCATCAAGCGTGTAGTCGGCGAAGTTCGTGAGCGGTGCGAAGATGAAATTGGTCCCGTCGCCCTCGGTCAGGTAGTCGTAGGTGAAGTCCTCGGGCTTCTGGCCGGTACGCTCGGCCCGGGCCTCGAGGCTGTTCTCGCGCGGCGGCGCGTAGTCGGGCGGGGTGCCGAAGGGGACCATCCGGGCCCAGTGCAATCTCGTGATCAGGGGGAATTTGGAACCAGCGACCCGGTCTTCCGACAGAATCCTGGCCCGTCGCTCCGGATCCCGCAGGGCGGCAGCCCGCTCGGCCGGCGGCAGGTGCGCGACCTCCTTGTAGGAGGGGCAGCCGGAGAACGGGTTCTGGCTGCCGACGAGGCCCAGCAGGATCCCGATCGGCCGCGGCGGGAAGAC
>NZ_JBFUIP010001001.1:0-604 GCF_056401815.1 Aminobacter sp. P4_D5
CTGCTGAACCTGCCAGGCGAGGTGTCGTCTGTCGTGACGACGCTCGAGGGCTACAAGATGGCCCGCAACGGGCGCGCCGGCGCGGCGCTGGCCACCGCGGCGCTCGGCTCCTTCTTCGCCGGCTCGGTCGCCACCGTGCTGGTCGCCGCCTCGGGCCCGCTGCTGACGCAGGTGGCGCTGAGCTTCGGCCCGGCCGACTACTKCTCGCTGATGCTCCTCGGCCTGATCATCGCCTGCGTGCTCGCGCAGGGCTCAATCGTGAAGGCCGTCGGTATGGTGGTCTTCGGCGTGGCTCTCGGCCTCGTCGGCACGGACGTGCAGACCGGTCAACAGCGCTTCACCTTCGGCATCCCGGAGCTCTCGGACGGCATTGGCTTCGTGCCGATCGCCATGGGCATGTTCGGCATCGCCGAGATCGTGCTGAACCTCGAGCGGCCTGAATCGCGCTCCGTGATGAGCACCAAGGTGGGCAATCTCTGGCTGACCAAGGAAGAGTTCCGGCGCGCGACCCCGGCCGTGCTTCGCGGCACCATCGTGGGCAGCTTCCTCGGCATCCTGCCGGGCGGTGGCGCGTCGCTGGCGGCCTTCGGCGCCTACATGATGG
>NZ_JBFUIP010001002.1:0-603 GCF_056401815.1 Aminobacter sp. P4_D5
GGTCTGGATCCCGGGCGAGACGGCGACGGGCTGCGGCGGGGCGGCCTGCGCCGGGACGCCGATCAGCCGCGGCGCGCGATCGCGCCGGGCCTTCTCGAACACGGCCAGATACAACTCCGCAGTTCTGGGCCAGATCATCGCGCGGCTGCCGGCGTAGGCGCGCTCGCGAATGGCCCGGCGCAGCGCATCGTCCGTCAGGAGGTCCGCGATGGCAGCACCGATCGCCGCGGGATCGCCGAAGGGCACCAGCACGCCTCCGCCATCGGCCAGCAGCTCACGGGCATGCCAATAGGGCGTGGACACGACGGCCTTCCCGAGCCCGTAGCTGTAGGCGAGCGTGCCCGAGGTCATCTGCTGCTCGTCGAGATAGGGCGTCACATAGACGTCGCACATCGAGATGTATTCGAGCAGCGTGTCCAGCTCGACGAAGCGATCGAGGAAGATGACGCTCGCCTGGATGCCCAGCTCGCGKACGCGGGCCATCAGGCTCTCGCGATAGGCTTCGCCCTGGTCCCGCACGAGGTTGGGGTGGGTGGCGCCGAGGATCACGTACACGGCCTCGGGGCAGCGCTCCAGCACCTGCGGCATGGCGTCGATCACGAC
>NZ_JBFUIP010001003.1:0-603 GCF_056401815.1 Aminobacter sp. P4_D5
TGAGCACGAACATCCGCCCCGACGTCGCCCTCGCCTCCCGCCTCTTCGACGTGTTGAGGGCAAAGACCTTCGACGGCGTCGGCGTCACCCGCGAGGCCTATGGCCGCGGCGAGGAGATCGCCCATGCGCTGGTGCGCGCGGAGGCGGAACAGCTCGGCCTGGAGATCAAGGTCGACTACGCCGGCAACATGTACATGACGCTGCCGGGCAGCGACCGCACGCTGCCGCAGATCATCCTCGGCTGCCATCTCGGTTCCGTGCCGCAGGGCGGCAAGTACGACGGCGCGGCGGGCGTGATCTGCGGCATGGCCGTGGTGGCCAGCATGAAGCAGGCCGGCTTCTCGCCAAGGCGCGACGTGACCGTCATGGCGATCCGCGCGGAGGAGGGCGGCGCCTGGTTCACCGGCTTCCCCGGCAGCCGCGGTGCGCTGGGCAGCTTTCCTCCCGCCAACCTCGCCATCCTGCGGCCCGACACCGGACTTTCGCTCGAGCACCACATGCGCGAGCTCGGCTTCGATCCCGAGGCTCTGCGGACGGGCCGAAAAATCCTCGGGCCGGAGAACGTCCATGCCTATCTGGAACTGCATATCGAGCAGGGCCCGG
>NZ_JBFUIP010001004.1:0-603 GCF_056401815.1 Aminobacter sp. P4_D5
CTCCATCGCCGTCCCCATGGGCGTGATCGCGGCCTGGAAGCAGGGCACGACCATCGACCGCATGGTCATGGCCTTCGCGGTGCTTGGCTTCTCGGTGCCGGTCTTCGTGGTGGGCTATGTGCTGGCCTATATCTTCGCCCTGGAGCTCGATTGGCTGCCGGTGCAAGGCTATACGCCTTTCTCGAACGGCTTTTTCCCCTGGATCGAGAACCTGATCCTGCCGGCCATCGCGCTGGGCGGCGTCTATATCGCCCTGATCGCCCGCATCACGCGGGCGACCATGCTGGAAGTGCTAAGCCAGGACTATATCCGCACCGCCCGCGCCAAGGGCGCCGGGCAGCGCAGCATCCTCTTCCTCCACGCCCTGAAGAACGCGGCCGTGCCGATCGTGACCGTCATCGGCATCGGCGTGGCGCTGCTGATCGGCGGCGCCGTGGTGACGGAGAGCGTCTTCGCCATCCCCGGCCTCGGCCGCCTCACCGTCGACGCTATCCTTCGCCGCGACTACCCGGTGATCCAGGGCGTGATCCTGCTGTTCAGCTTCACCTACGTGGTGGTGAACCTGCTGATCGACCTCAGCTACACCTTCTTTGATCCGAGGAT
>NZ_JBFUIP010001005.1:0-603 GCF_056401815.1 Aminobacter sp. P4_D5
GCGAGACGGTGGCGCGCTGGGTCCCGAACCCGGACGACCTCGCCATATCAGCCCCGCGCAACGCCTCGGAGCTGCGCCGTGGCGACCATGTGCTGGTCGAGGCGGGCGAGATCATCCCCTCGGATGGCGAGGTCGTCCGAGGCATCGCCAGCGTGAACGAGAGCGCGGTGACGGGCGAGAGCGCGCCGGTCATCCGCGAGGCCGGCGGTGACCGCAGCGCCGTCACCGGCGGCACGCTCGTGGTGAGCGATCAGATCCTGGTCCGCATCACCGCCGAGCCCGGTAGCACCTTCCTCGACCGCATGATCGCCATGGTCGAGGGCGCCTCGCGCCAAAAGACGCCGAACGAGATCGCACTCGACATCCTGCTGGCGGGCATGACGATCATCTTCGTCATCGCCGTCGCCACGCTGGTCGGCTTCTCCAGCTACAGCGGCGCGGCTGCCTCGGTGGTGGTGCTCTCCGCCCTGCTGGTGACGCTGATCCCGACCACGATCGGCGGCCTGCTCTCGGCCATCGGCATCGCGGGCATGGACCGGCTCGTGCGCTTCAACGTGCTGGCCACCTCCGGCCGTGCCGTGGAAGCCGCTGGCGACGTGGACG
>NZ_JBFUIP010001006.1:0-602 GCF_056401815.1 Aminobacter sp. P4_D5
GGATTGGGGCGTGATCACCGGGCCGGCAAGGTTAGAGGCCGAGGCGGTCGCGCAATCTTCCTTGAAGAATTGCCCAGGCCACGCCGAGCTTCCAGAAGCCGTGGAAAGGGATCGGCCTGATGGGCAGCACCGGCATGTCCAGCTCCGCCGCCGGCCGCCCCAGCAGGCGCAGCGCCGTCTGCCGGCCCATCGCCGTCGACATGGCCACGCCGCGGCCGTTGTAGCCGAGGCCGGCGAGCAGGCCCGGCGCGGGCTCGTGCAGATGAGGGTAGTGATCCTGGGTCGCGGCGATCTGGCCGTTCCAGCCATGGGTCCATTCGGCGCCTTTCAGCTCAGGCCAGAGCTTCGCCGCGTAGTCCATGATGTAGCGGATCGGCTCCAGGCTCTGCAGCGGCGCCTGGGGACCGCGCCCGCCGATCACCAGCCGGTTGGACTGGTCCATACGGTAGTAGACGGTGATGTTCCCGGACTCGTAGAGCGAGGCGCGCCGCGGCATCACCCGCCTTGCCGCCTCCTCGGCCAGCGGCGCCGTGGAGGCGATGGAGCTGTAGACCGGCACCACGGTCCGCCGCAGGCCGGGCCACAGGTCCCCGGTATAGCCA
>NZ_JBFUIP010001007.1:0-602 GCF_056401815.1 Aminobacter sp. P4_D5
GTTCATGGCCCGGCGCGACAAGCTCGCCATCCGCATCGGCCGTTCCTTCTTCGACGGGCCGGAATCCATGTCCCGCTGGTCGCTGGATTCCGTCTCCCCCTTCGAGCGCATCCGCATGCTGGACCCGGCACCGCAGCAATCCCTCATCGACGAGGCGCTGGTGGCGATGGGCGAGACATATCCCGAGCTGAAGGGCCAGATCCGCGTGGCGCAAAGCTGGGGCGGCGCCATCGACTGGACGCCCGACGGCAACCCGGTGATCGCGCCGATCGCAAAGATCCCCGGCCTGGTCGTCGCGGCCGGCTTCTCCGGCCATGGCTTCGGCACCGGCCCCTCCGCCGGCAAGCTGGCGGCGGACCTCGTGACATCGGCCAAGCCCAGCATCGACCCCACGCCCTTCCGGTACGAGCGGCTGATCGACCGCAGCAAGCTCACCGTTCCCGGCATGATCTGAGGACCGTTTGAGAACTCCGGCGGAATTCCCAAACGGTCTCTGAAGGTCAGCCAACCTGTCCTGGACGGATGAGGCCGCGGCGTTACAATCCCGGTCATGATCCGGAATCTCCAGGGCCTGCGCGCCTTCGCGGCCCTCGCCGTGGTCC
>NZ_JBFUIP010001008.1:0-602 GCF_056401815.1 Aminobacter sp. P4_D5
TGCAGCCCGGAGCGGCGCTTCAGCACCTCCATGGCCAGCTGGTGCGGCGAGGCGACGGCSGGCGTGSCGTAGGTGACGGCACGCACGCGCGAGGCGGCGAGGAGCGCGGCGAAATCCTGGATCGGGCTCTCGTTGCGCACCAGCAGCAGCAGCGGGAAGCGGCCGATGAAGCCGACGCTGGTCAGGTCCCTGTCGGGATCGAAGGGCAGCCGGGCGTAGAGAGCGGGGTTGTAGACCAGCACGCCGTTGTCGACATGCAGCAGGGTGTGCCCGTCGGCGGGCGCGCGGACCACTGCCTCGGTCGCGACGATGGCGCCGCCGCTCGGCCGGTTCTCGATCACGACGTTCTGGCCCAGGCCCGGCGTCATGAGGCGGCCAAGCAACCGGGCGAAGATGTCGCTGGCGCCGCCGGGCGGATAGCCGACGACCCATCGCACGGGGCGGTCGGGCTGCCAGGCTTGCGCGCGCGCCGTCCCGGCGGCGAGCGTGGAGCCGGCGAGAAGACCGAGATCGCGGCGGCGGAGCATGCGGGAATCCTTCGGATGAGCGGCGCGAAGCCTCAGCCAGCGAAGGGCATGCTTCAATCTTTTTCTGGCAAACCG
>NZ_JBFUIP010001009.1:0-602 GCF_056401815.1 Aminobacter sp. P4_D5
GGATATCGGCCGTGCGGTGGGCGAGGTGCGGTTCGAGGGCGTGGGCTTCTCCTACCCGAACAGCGGGCGGATCCTGGGCGGCATCGAGCTTGTCGCCCATCCCGGCCAGACGCTGGCGCTGGTGGGCGCCACGGGGGCAGGCAAGACGACCTCGATGCAGTTGCTGCAGCGCCTCTGGGACCCGATCGAGGGGCGCGTCACGCTGGACGAGACGGACCTGCGGGACATCACGCTCGAGAGCCTGCGCCGCAACATCGGCGTGGTCTTTCAGGAGAGCATGCTGTTCAACCGCTCGATCCGCGACAACCTGCTGGTCGGCCGCGCGAACGCGACCCAGGAGGAGATCGAGCGCGCCTGCCGCATGGCCGAGGCGCACGACTTCATCATCCGCCAGCCCAACGGCTACGACACGATGGTGGGCGAGCGCGGCACGACGCTCTCGGGCGGGCAGCGGCAGCGGCTCTCCATCGCCCGCGCGCTGCTGAAGGATCCGCCGGTGCTGATCCTCGACGAGGCGACATCAGCCCTGGACGCCGCGACGGAGGCGAAGGTCGCCAAGGCGCTGCGCGCGATGATGGCGGGGCGGACCACCTTCATCATCG
>NZ_JBFUIP010001010.1:0-602 GCF_056401815.1 Aminobacter sp. P4_D5
CATCATAGGTGTTGGGTCATCGCGCAATAGGAAAATGTTGCTTGTAGCGCTTGCAAGTTTCGCAACCGGAGGTTTATGTTCGCTAAATGTTCTCATTTGTTCTCGCCTGAAAGGAACCGAGCGTCCATGTCCTCCGCCCCCCGTCCCAACCACTCCCGCATCCTCGCCAGCATGGCCAGGACCGAGCCTTTCACCTCCGCCGAGGAGGCCTGGTTCTGGACCATGTCCGCCCTCGTCGCCCGGCGCGAGGGCGCGCGCATCGCTGCCGGCAAGGGCAGCACCCAGCGCCCCTGCGAGCCCGACGACGTGATCAAGTGCCTCGACCGGCTTTACCGCCAGCGGCGCATCGAACTTGCCCATGCGCGCATCATGCGGATCTGGGGCGAGCGCGGCACCGCCCCCAGTCCGCGCCACGCGCAGGAGCGCGGCGATTTCCGGCTTTGGCGCGAGGCGATGAACCGGCTCGAATGGCCTTTGCGCGTGAAGGGCATCGTCGCCGGCGCGCCGCGCATGGAGCAGGAAAGCGCCGAAATCCTGCCTTTTCCGGGCGGCCGCGCATGACGGCGGCGGCGCCCGCCGCGCGCCCCGCCCATCGCCGGCAC
>NZ_JBFUIP010001011.1:0-602 GCF_056401815.1 Aminobacter sp. P4_D5
CTTGCCGGCCGATGGTCTTGTCCTCCGTCGGCGTCGCCACCTCGATCAGCAGGGTCGGGGCCGCGATGCGCCGGAGGTCGGCGCCGAGGTCGTAGGCGAAGTTCGCCTCGTAGGTCCTGGTAGCGTCGGGCAAGGCCTGGACGCGGTCGACGGTGGCCAACCTGGCCCGCTCGAAGCGCGCGGCATCCTGGGGCGGCGAGAACAGTGAGCCATGCCACCAGATGTCCGAGATCCGCCGGAACCCCGTGGCCCAGAGCTTCACCCGCTCCGCATCCTCGCTGCCCCGGTCGCCGAAGTAGTGCATGACGTTGCCAAGGATCGCCGCGTCCCGGTGTTCCTTGTCCGGCACGAGGCTGTGCGACTGTCCCGCGAGCACGACGCGGTCCACGCGGTCGGGCCAGCGCGCCGCGAGCGCGGCGCCGATCTTGTTGCCGGTCTGGAAGCCGTAGAAATGCGTCCGCCCGATGCCGAGCGCGTCCAGCACGCTTACGACATTGCCGGCAAGCGTCTCCATCCCGGCCCCCGGAGGGAACGGATCCGAATTGCCGCAGCCCATCACATCAATGGCCAGCACGCGGAAATCCGGCGAAAGCAGTTGGATC
>NZ_JBFUIP010001012.1:0-602 GCF_056401815.1 Aminobacter sp. P4_D5
CCGGCCATGATCCCCAGCACGCGCCGGTCGCGCGTGATCCGTTCGAGCAAGCCCGAGGAGGGCTCGATCGAAGGCGAGTTCTGGGTTGTCGCGCGGGCTGTGGGCTTGCTGATCAGCGGCATCGTGCTCCTCGGCTGGATCCTGAGCTGAGGGCGTAACGGCCTAGATTCGCAACCGCTCCGGGATGGGAAGCCCCAGGCGAACGGGCACGGGCCACTCCTCGCGCACCGTGCGAAGCTTCTGGAATCCCGCCTTGATATAATTCGGCAATGCGCGCGGATGGTCGGCCGTGCAGGTATTGACCGTCAGCGCCGAGCAATTCTCCGACCAAGCCGCCGCGATGGCGTGGTGGAGAAAGGGCATGCCGACGCCGAGCCCAATCGCCCGCCCCACCAGCCCGAAATAGGCGAGGTTGATCACCGGCCAGGCACGCCGATCGAGCTCGTAGAAGCCCAGCTCCCCCTCCGCGTCCCGCAGCACGCTGATACTGATGGCCCGGTCCTGAAGGATGGAATCCAGCTCGCCGTCGGTCAGGGTCCGTCGCAGCCACCAGACATAGTCATTGCCGACGGCGGTGTAGAGCTGCCGGTAGCGCGCCACGC
>NZ_JBFUIP010001013.1:0-602 GCF_056401815.1 Aminobacter sp. P4_D5
GACCATACCCCCGCCCCCTGCCATCCCCATGCCCATGTCCGCCGATCCCTCCCTCCGCACCGTTCGCGCCTGGCCCTTCGAGGAAGCCGCCAAGCTCGCCGACCGACTGGCTGCGACGGGGAAAACCGCGGCGCTGTTCGAGACGGGCTACGGCCCCTCGGGCCTGCCGCATATCGGCACCTTCGGCGAGGTCGCGCGCACCAGCTGGGTGCGGAAGGCCTTTTCCGAACTCACCGGCCTGCCCTCGCGCCTGCTCGCCTTCAGCGACGACATGGACGGGCTGCGCAAGGTCCCGGACAACGTGCCGAACAAGGAGCTGCTGGCCGCGAATCTCGGCAAGCCACTGACGAAGATCCCCGACCCCTTCGGCACCCATCCCAGCTTCGGCCAGCACAACAACGCCCGGCTGCGTGCCTTCCTCGACGAGTTCGGCTTTGAATACGAATTCGCCTCCAGCACCGATTACTACGCCTCCGGCCGCTTCGACGCGGCGCTGCTGCGCATGCTGGCGCTGCACGAGGAGGTCCGGCAGGTGATCCTGCCCACGCTCGGGCCGGACCGCCGCGCCACCTACTCGCCCTTCCTGCCGATCCACCCCAAGA
>NZ_JBFUIP010001014.1:0-602 GCF_056401815.1 Aminobacter sp. P4_D5
CCGCGTGCTTCAGGGCGCCCGGCTCGTGCCCCGAAAATCCGAGCATGAGTGCCTGGATCGGCCGTTCCGCCATGAACATGGGGCTCACGGGACGGGCGATCACGCCCGCGCGTTCCGCCGCCGCGGAGACCTCCGTGTCGAGCCATCCGGGCCCGAGCCGCGCGAGCAGCTTGAGGCCCTGGTCCGGCGCCTCGACGTCGAGGAACCGTCCGCAGGATTCCCGCAAGGCTTCGACCAGCGCGTCCCGCGAGAGGCGGTAGCGCTGCCGCATCCGCCGCAGGTGCTGGGCGAAATGCCCCTCGGCCAGGAAGTCGGTGACCACGCCCTCCTGGAAGACTGGCGGATGCCAGTCCGAGAGCAACCGCGCCGACTGCACGGGCTCCAGTAGCTCCGGCGGCAGCACGGCATAGCCCAGCCGCAGGCCGGGGAAGAGCACCTTGCTGAAGGTGCCGATGTAGATCACGCGCCCGCCGTCATCCACGCCCTGCAGCGCGGCCAGCGGGCGGCCGGCGTAGCGGAACTCGCTGTCGTAATCGTCCTCGACGATCCAGGCGCCGGCGCGGCGCGCCCAGGCCAGCAGCTCCATCCGCCGCGCCATGGAA
>NZ_JBFUIP010001015.1:0-601 GCF_056401815.1 Aminobacter sp. P4_D5
GCTCCAGCAGGGTCTGCTGCAGCTGCGGAACGGACTTGCCGGTCGCCTTGACATCGAAGAACACCAGGTTGGTGTCGGGGTCCTCGACCACCACGCCCTCGATCTGCGCGAGGCCGCGTGCCAAGGCCTTGGCATTGGCGTGATCGTCGGCCAGGCGGTCGATGTTGTGGTCCAGCGCGTAGATGCAGGCCGCCGCGCAGACGCCGCCCTGCCGCATCGAGCCGCCGAGGCGCTGCTTCCAGCGCCAGGCGTTGCCGATGAACTCGTTGGAGCCGCAGAGCACCGCACCCAGCGGCGCGCCGAGGCCCTTCGTGAAGTCCAGCCACACGCTGTCGAAACCGGCCACCATGTCGGAGGCCGCGATGCCGGCGCCGACGCAGGCGTTCATCAGCCGGGCGCCGTCCATGTGGGTGGCCCAGCCCTGCTCATGGGCGATGTCGGCGAGCTCGTTCAGCGTCTGCAGCGACCAGATCGCGCCGCCGCCGATATTCGCGGTCTGCTCGATCTCGAGCATTTTCTGTGGCGGGGTGTAGCGCGTCTTCGGGCGGATCGCGGCGCGGAGGTCATCGGGGGAAAACATACCGCGCGCGCCCTTGAGGCC
>NZ_JBFUIP010001016.1:0-601 GCF_056401815.1 Aminobacter sp. P4_D5
ATGCTGCAGGACCTGGAGCGGGGGCGGCCCATGGAGATCGAGGCGCTGCTCGGCGTCATCGCGGAATTCGCGGAATTGACGGGGCTGCCGGCGCCCACCTGCCGGGTGGTGCTGGCGCTGGTGCGGGCCCGGGCGCGGGCGGCGGGATGCCTCTGAGATCACGGGAGAGGTGATTTTGCCCAGGTTGCCAAAGCGGGAAAGATACGGCCCTCCACGTGGCGAAATAGCAATCAATCCAGCCCGGCCATTTTCCTGCAAAATCCGGAACCTGACGATTTCTTTTGATTTCTTTCGCAGTTATTCCGGTTTCGATATTGTCCGCCTTCGGAATATATTACCAAAAAGTCACTAATCGTTAAGTTGATCCGGCCCGGTTCGGCCGGGCAGAAGGGAAGGAGCGTCCGTTAAGCGCGAGTCATGGCCCGAAGGGCCATCAAGAAAGGGTTGGGAATGTCCGCACATGCTGGGGGGGCCCCACGGCCCATGACGGCCGGCGAGAAGAAGGTGATCTTCGCCTCCTCGCTGGGCACCGTCTTCGAATGGTACGACTTCTATCTCTACGGCAGCCTCGCGGCGATCATCGGCGCCAAGTTCTTCAGCC
>NZ_JBFUIP010001017.1:0-601 GCF_056401815.1 Aminobacter sp. P4_D5
GTCATCGAGGAGGAGGCGCGCGGCGCCCGCGTGGTCTTCAACTCCGAGCCTGGCCGCGCCACCGGCAATGTTGTCACAGGCCGCAAGGGCGGCGTCTTCAGCATCTTCGAGATCGAGGGCAAGGCCGCCCATTCCGGCGGCAATTTCGAGGCGGGCATCTCCGCCATCGGCGAGCTCGCGAACAAGATCGTCGCCATCCACGCGCTGACGGACCTCAAGCGGGGGATCACGCTCAATGTCGGCCTCGTCTCCGGCGGGCAGAGCGTGAATACGGTGGCGCCCTCGGCCACCGGCCAGATCGACCTGCGCTACGTGAACCCGGCCGACCGCGACGAGATCATGGGCAAGATCCACGAGATCATCGCGAAGAGCTACGTCCCCGGCACCAAGGCGAAGCTTACCATCAAGGGCGAGTTCCTGCCGCTGACGCAGGACGAGGCGGCGAAGCGGCTCTTCACCATGTACCAGGGCGCCGCCAAGGATGCGGGGCTCGACGTGAAGGGCGAGTTCTCCGGCGGCTGCGCCGACAGCGGCTTCACCGCCGCCCAGGGCGCGCCCACCATCTGCTCCGTCGGGCCCGTCGGCGGGCTCGCACATAGCC
>NZ_JBFUIP010001018.1:0-601 GCF_056401815.1 Aminobacter sp. P4_D5
CATGCGTGATGCCACCGGTCACGCTAACCGACGACCACGGGGAATTTCGCGGCGATGTCCGTGCCGGTGTAGTGCGGCGTCCAGCCCGTGGTGTCCGTGAAGATGCGCAGCGCGGTCACGTGCGGAATCTCGCCGGCGTCGAACCAGTGCTTCGTGTTCGCGGGCACCGAGATCAGGTCGCCCCGGACGCAATGCGCATCGAAGACCTTGCCGTCGACATGCATGACGAAGTTGCCAGCGCCCTCGTGGAAGAAGCGGACCTCGTCCTCCGTATGGATGTGCTCCGACAGGAATTTCTGGCGGATCGCATCCTTCTGCGGATTGTCCGCGGTGAGACGGATGACGTCGGCCGTGCCGGCTTTCGTCTCCTTCAGGAGCTCGTCGAGATGCGGCTTGTAGGCCGCCAGCACGATGTCGGCCTCGGCGCCCTCGGGCAGCGGCGCCACGGGCCATTGCTCGAACCGCACGCCGATGGGCTTGAGCGCCTCGGCAATGGCGGCGGGCTCCTCGGTGACAAGGAGTTCCTTGCGGGATGCGGCATCCCAGATGGTCAGGCGGCTCATGGGCGCAGTCTCCGTGTCTCCAGCTCGCAGGCGAGCAT
>NZ_JBFUIP010001019.1:0-601 GCF_056401815.1 Aminobacter sp. P4_D5
GATGTGATCCGCCTGCGCCACCAGCCGGCAGGCGCCGTCCGTCACCGCGATCGAAAAGTCGCGGCTGGACTTCAGGATCTGGCTGTAGGCGGTGCGGAGCAGGCCCTCGCCCATCTCCTCCACGATGGCGGTGAAACGCGCGGAGAGCACGGCGAGCGTCTCGGGATCCATCGGGAGGCGTCTCCATCTTGGCGAGCCCGGGAGCGTGGCGCATCCTGGCCCGAACAGAAAGGGGAGGAGCTCGGATATGAGCCTCAAAGTTCTTGCCGAAGGGCTGCGTTTTCCGGAAGGGCCCGTGGCGTTGCCGGACGGCTCGATCGCGCTGGTGGAGATCGAGAAGCAGGTCGTCTCACGTGTGGCGCCGGACGGGGCCTACAGCGTCATCGCGAAGACGGGCGGCGGGCCGAACGGGCTCGCGGCCGGCCCGGACAACACGCTGCTCGTCTGCAACAACGGCGGCTTCACCTGGCACGAGGAACCCGACATCCTGCGCCCGAGCGGACAGGCCGAGGACTACACCAACGGGCGCATCGAGGTGATCGACATCGCCACGGGGTCCGTGAAGACGCTCTACGACCGCTGCGGCGACGTGATGCTGAAG
>NZ_JBFUIP010001020.1:0-600 GCF_056401815.1 Aminobacter sp. P4_D5
GTTTAGGCCAGACCGCCTCTCCGCGCCACTTGCCGCAACCTTGCCGCCCGCGTCACATGCGGGGGCTGTACGAGGGCCCCGCATGCTGCGTCACCATGGCCGTTTTCCCTATTCGCCCTGGGTGGCGCGGCAGCCGGAATCCTGGCCGGGCGGGCGGAAGCTGGCCGTCTATCTCGGCGTGAACCTGGAACATTTCGCCTTCGGCGAGGGGCTGGGCGCCGAGCTCGCCCCGGGCGGGCCACCGCCCGACATCCTGAACTACGCCTGGCGCGACTACGGCAACCGSGTGGGCGGCTTCCGGCTGATCCAGCTGCTGGACGAGCTGTCCCTGCCCTGCACGGTGCTGCTCAACAGCGCCATGTATGGCCATGCGCCGGAGCTCGTGGCGGCGCATCGGGCGCGCGGCGACGAGATCGCGGGCCATGGCCGCACCAACAGTGAACGGCAGAGCACGATGCCCGAGGCCGAGGAGGCCCGGCTCATCGCGGAATCGACGGCCGCCATTGTCGAGCACGAAGGAAAGCCGCCGCGCGGCTGGCTCTCGCCCTGGATCGCCGAGAGCGCCGTGACGCCCGACCTGCTGCAGGAGGCCGGCTACAC
>NZ_JBFUIP010001021.1:0-600 GCF_056401815.1 Aminobacter sp. P4_D5
TGCGACGACTGGCCTCGCTGGGCGACCGGGTCTGGGTGGCGCGCCGCGACCAGATCGCGGCGGCCTTCGCCTCAGGCCAGGGCTGAGAAGAAGCGCGCGATCTCGGCCGCGGCGCGGTCGGGATCCTCGCGGTGCGGGAAGTGGCCCACGCCCTCGAACATGGCGAGGTCGAGTTGGGGAAAGGTCTCCGCGAGGCGGTCCGTCCAGGCATAGGGGAAGAGGGGATCGTGCTCGGCCCAGCGCACGCAGGTCGGGAGACCGATCGGCGGCAGGGTCGGCGCCTTGCCCTTGAGCATTGCGATCCGGCCGGCATGTGCGGCGCGGTAATAGGCGAAGCCGCCGGCGAGATTGCCGGGCTTGAGGAAGTTGTCGGTGAATTCCTCCAGCACCTCGTCGAAGGCGTCCTTCCGATGCGACCAGTGCCGCAGGAAATGCGCGAAATAGGCCCGGCAGGAATCGCGCGTCGCGCCGACCAGCGCGGGGGCCATCTGCATCTGATGGAAGGATTGATACCAGATCTCGCTGAGCCGGTCGGGCGTGCCCATCCGCGCTCCGATGCCGGGATAGACGAAGTCGAAGAAGAACAGGCCGGTGCAGCGC
>NZ_JBFUIP010001022.1:0-599 GCF_056401815.1 Aminobacter sp. P4_D5
GGCCGAGGGCGCGCCACGCGCCGGCGGGCCGCTCGACCAGTTCTGCACGGACCTCAAGGCCCAGGCCAAGGCCGGCAAGATCGACCCGATCCTCGGCCGCGACGCCGAGATCCGGCAGATGATCGACATCCTCACGCGGCGCCGGCAGAACAACCCGATCCTCACCGGCGAGGCGGGCGTCGGAAAGACCGCTGTCGTCGAGGGCCTCGCCCTGCGCATCGCCTCGGGCGACGTGCCGGAGGCGCTGGCCAAGGTGAAGCTCATGTCGCTCGACCTCGGCATGCTGCAGGCCGGCGCGGGCATGAAGGGCGAGTTCGAGAACCGCCTGAAGGGCGTGATCGACGCGGCGAAGTCCTCGCCGGTTCCCGTCGTGATGTTCATCGACGAGGCGCACACGCTGATCGGCGCCGGCGGCCAGGCCGGCCAGAACGACGCGGCCAACCTGCTGAAGCCGGCGCTGGCGCGCGGCGAGCTCCGCTGCGTCGCGGCCACCACCTGGGCCGAGTACAAGAAGTACTTCGAGAAGGACGCCGCGCTTACCCGCCGCTTCCAGGTCGTGAAGGTCGAGGAGCCGACGCTGCCGCTGGCCAATGCCATGC
>NZ_JBFUIP010001023.1:0-599 GCF_056401815.1 Aminobacter sp. P4_D5
TCGTACCACTTCCCCGCCACCCAGACCGGGCTGATCGTGCAGAAGGAGGCGAAGTTCGTCGCCGACCAGGATCCGCCGCTGCCCCAAGCGCGAAGCCCCAGCGCCTTGGCGGCTTTCTGGTAGTCGCGGGTCTTCAGGCCGGTCTTGCAGGCGTCCTCCCACAGGATCCCCGCCTTCTCGAGCGCCGGCCGGATCTCGCTCGCGCTGCGATCCTTCCAGGCCAGCATCATCTTGAAGCAGGTCAGCCAGCAGGTCGTGGCGGTGTCCTGCGCGAGGGGCACCATGTTCTTCATGTTGACGTCGACCATGGGGGGCATGGGCCTATCTCCTGGGATGAAGGGTGACGCGCGCGTCGGCGGCGCCATGTAGCAAGGTCGACGTCCATTCCTCCGCAGGGGAATTGTCGCTTCTGTCCCACGCTGCACCATTCGGACACGGGCCGCCGGGCGCGTGTCACATTTCCTCACGCCGGGACAACCAGCCGGTGATCCTCCGGTAACCGGCACGCCCCAGACTGTCGGCATAGAAGCGGCACTGGGTCGCTTCACGGAGGGCGATGGGAATGGGGCTGATTCGGGCAATGGCTTTCGGAACGCTGC
>NZ_JBFUIP010001024.1:0-599 GCF_056401815.1 Aminobacter sp. P4_D5
CCCACCCGCAGCCCCAGCCCCGCCAGGAAGGCCACCGGATCCTGCGCGGCACGCTCCTCCTCCCGGCGCATCTGCGCCTGGACCATGACCGTGCGGGCCAGCGCCTCGCGGTTCACCTCCGCGCGCTGGGTCTCCGCCGACCACAGCAGGATCCGCCGCCACTCCGCCAACGGGGCGTCGATCACCCGCAGCCCCGGCAGGGCCTTGCGCACCTCGTCCCGCTCCAGCGGATTGTCGTCCACGAAGACGGCGCTTTCCGGCAGCAGGTTCACCCCCCCGAGGATCTCGCGGATGTTCTGCGCCTTCGGCGCCCAGTTGATGCGGCGGGCCACGAAGTTCTCGATGGGGAAGAGGCCCTGGTAGAGCTGCCAGGCGTCGAGCACGACCGCCTCGTCGTTCTTGCTGACCAGCGCGACGAGGACGCCGCGCCGCCAGAGATGGTCCACCGCCTCCAGCATGCCGAGCGGCCAGCCCTCGATCATCTCCGGGCCAATCCGGCTCTGCTCGGCAGCCACGCCGCGCCACAACGTGTCGTCCAGGTCGAAGAAGACGATTTTCACGCTGCCCTGCTGCAGCAGCGTGCGGTGCATCGCCAGCAC
>NZ_JBFUIP010001025.1:0-599 GCF_056401815.1 Aminobacter sp. P4_D5
GCCGTCTCCTGCGCGATCGCCTGGTAGGAGGCCGAGAGCTCCAGCGTCGWGGCCAGCGACATGTGCTGCCCCTCGCGCAACAGGCGCTTGGTCATGCGCAGCACCTGCGGCGGGTTCTTCGTCACGCGCGCCGCCAGCTCCTTCGCCGCGGACATCAGCTCGCCATGCGGCACGACGCGCGACACGAGTCGCGCGGCCAGCCCCTGCTCCGCGTTCAGCGGATCGCCGGTGAAAGACATCTCGGCCGCCATGGCGAGGCCCACCGCGCGCGGCAGCAGCCAGGCGCCGCCGTCGCCGGGGACGATACCCACGCGGACGAAGCTCTCCGCGAAGATCGCCTTCTCGCTGGCGATCCGCATGTCGCACATGCAGGCGAGGTCGAGGCCCGCGCCGATCGCCGGGCCGTTGATGGCGGCGATGGTCGGCAGGTCCAGCTCCCACAGCGCCAGCGGGATGCGCTGGATGCCACGGCGGTAGTTCTCCCGCATTTCGGCCGCGCTGGTGGCGGCCATGATGCCGGTGCGGTCGCGCATGCCCTTGAGGTCGCCACCCGCGCAGAAGGCGGGATCGGCGCCGGTGACGATGACGCAGCGCAGGCT
>NZ_JBFUIP010001026.1:0-598 GCF_056401815.1 Aminobacter sp. P4_D5
GCGTGATCGGCCTGCAGGGCAGCGCCTTCGTGCACCCCTATTACGACACGACCATGCTGCATCACCCCCAGGTGCATGGCGGCGAGGTCTGCGCGGCCGCGGTCTCAGGCCTCATCGCCCCCACGGCGCCCGAGGCCGACCGGCAGGAGACCCTCTGGCACTACATGCAGGGCGGCCCCGGCGTCTTCCGCGGTGACCTGCATTTCTACAAGGAGGAGGGCGACCTCCGCCCCCTGCTGGCGCGGATCGACACGCAAAAATGCCCGGTCCACCTGCTGACGGGCGAGCACGACTATTCCTGCCGCCCGGAGGACACCATCGCCACGGCCGAGGCCATCCCCGGCTCCGTCGCGACCATCATGGAGGGGCTCGGCCACTTCCCCATGAGCGAGGATTACGGCGCCCTCCGCCCGCATCTTCTCCCCGTCCTGGACGGCCTCGCGGCAAAAGGCTGACGCATTCCGGAAATCCGGCCGGCGGGCTGACGACAATCCGGCCGGACCGGTCTAGCCTGCCGGCCTGCACGACAGGATCCACCCGCCGATGAACGAGCTCTCCGTCCCGCGTCCGAACAACATGGACGCCTACTTCATGCCCT
>NZ_JBFUIP010001027.1:0-598 GCF_056401815.1 Aminobacter sp. P4_D5
GACAAGGCCCCCAAGGGCCTCAGCGAAGACATTGTCCGCTTCATCTCGGCCAAGAAGGGCGAACCGGAATGGATGCTCGAATGGCGTCTCGGCGCCTATCGCCGCTGGCTGACGCTTGACGAGCCGAACTGGGCGCGCGTCAACTATCCTAAGATCGACTTCCAGGACATCTATTTCTACGCGGCGCCCAAGAGCACGCCCGGACCGACCTCACTCGACGAAGTCGATCCCGAGATCCTGAAGGTCTACGAAAAGCTCGGCATTCCGTTGCGCGAGCAGGAAATCCTCGCCGGCGTTCAAAAGACTGTCGATCCCGAACTCGATGAGCTTGGCGACAATGTCTACAAGTCGGGCCGCGTCGCCGTCGACGCCGTGTTCGATTCGGTGTCTGTCGTCACCACCTTCAAGGACGAGCTGGCCAAGGCCGGCGTCATCTTCTGCTCGATCTCGGAAGCCATCCGCGAGCACCCCGAGCTGGTGAAGAAGTATCTCGGCACCGTGGTGCCGACGACAGACAACTACTACGCGACGCTGAATTCGGCCGTCTTCACCGACGGGTCCTTCGTGTTCGTGCCCAAGGGCGTTCGCTGCCCGATGG
>NZ_JBFUIP010001028.1:0-598 GCF_056401815.1 Aminobacter sp. P4_D5
CGGCCGGACCGATCCCGGGTGAGTACAGTCTGCTCTCGATCGGCGCGTGCCTCGTGGCGGCTCCCGACGTCACGTTCGCGTGCGAGCTTAAGCCGATCAACGATAAAGCCGATCCCGCAGCGCTGGAGGTGTCGGGCCTCTCGCTCGAGAGGCTGCGGCAGACCGGGTTGGAAGCCAAGTTGGCGATGACGCGGTTCCGGCACTGGATCGAGGCGGCCGCAGGGGTCGAGGCCAATCCCGTCTTCGTCGGCTTCAACGCACCCTTCGACTGGTCGTTCGTCAATTACTACTTCCACCGCTTCATTGGCGAAAACCCGTTCGGGTTCACCGCGCTCGACATTAAGGCGCTTTACATGGGGGTGACGGGCTGCAGCTGGGCCGACACTCGCTCCAGTCGGATCGCCGAGCGTGTCCGGCCCAGGCTGCACGGCGACCACAACGCCCTTCGCGACGCGCAGTATCAGGCTGAGCTGTTCAGTCTGATATTGGTAGAGCAACATAGGAAGAGCGATGAGCCAGGTCGTTAGCCAGATCAGATCTACTATTAACAGGCGGCAGAGGAGCGTCGATTGATGGTGGCCAAGCTCGAAAGCATAAA
>NZ_JBFUIP010001029.1:0-598 GCF_056401815.1 Aminobacter sp. P4_D5
CTCCTGGAGGGGGCGACGGAGGGTAACCTCGTCATCACCGACAGCTGGCCTGGCCAGATGCGCAGCATCTACGGCGACCACGCGCGCTTCGGGCAGACCTACTTCTCCACCTTTCCCGGAAAGTACTTCACGGGCGACGGCGCCCGGCGCGACGCCGATGGCTACTGGTGGATCACGGGACGCGTGGACGACGTCATCAACGTCGCCGGCCACCGCATGGGCACGGCCGAGGTGGAGAGCGCCCTGGTGGCGCATCCCGACGTGGCCGAGGCCGCCGTGGTCGGCATGCCGCACGACCTCAAGGGCCAGGGCATCTACTGCTACGTGACGCTGAACGCCGGCGTGGAGCCGACCGAGGCGCTGAAGAAGGCGCTGGTCGCCTGGGTCCGCAAGGAGATCGGCCCCATCGCGACGCCGGACGTGATCCAATGGGCCCCCGGCCTGCCCAAGACACGGAGCGGAAAGATCATGCGCCGCATCCTGCGCAAGATCGCCGCGAACGAGACCGACAGCCTGGGCGACACCTCCACCTTGGCCGATCCGGCCGTGGTGACGGAGCTGGTGGAGAACCGCGTGACGGCCTGATCCGTCATGAATC
>NZ_JBFUIP010001030.1:0-598 GCF_056401815.1 Aminobacter sp. P4_D5
CTTCTGGGCCATCCTGATCGCCGCGATTCTTTCGCTGCTGACCGGCTTCGGTATCCTGGACACACGCAACCGGCTGGTCTGGTCGCTGTCGGACTTCTTCTACCGGGTGACCGAGCCGGTGATGCGGCCCGTGCGGAACCGGCTGCCGAATCTGGGCGGCATCGACATCTCGCCGCTGATCGTCCTGCTGCTGGTGCAGGCCTGCATGCTCCTCGTGGGTGCCATCCAGGGCTACATGATCCGCGGCGGGCTGTATTTCTGAGCCGATGACACAGGTGCCCGGCCCCGATGGCCGGAGCGCGCCTCTTGCGCGCGGAGGGCTGAATCGGTGACGCAGATATTGGACGGAAAGGCGGTCGCCGAACGGCTGCGCAGCGGGCTGGCGGCGCGGATCGCGACGCTGGCCTTCAAGCCGGGGCTGGTTGTGGTCCGCGTCGGCGAAGACCCGGCCAGCGGCGTCTATGTCCGCAACAAGGACCGGGCCGCCACCCAGGCCGGCTTCGCCTCGCGCACGCGGCACCTGCCCGAATCCACCACCGAGGCCGAGCTGCTGGCCGAGATCGCCACGCTGAACGCCGACCCTGATGTGGACGGTATC
>NZ_JBFUIP010001031.1:0-598 GCF_056401815.1 Aminobacter sp. P4_D5
GCCGCCGATCAGCGGCAGCACCACGCCCGGCAGGATCGCCAGCACGACCACGAACATCGCCGCGAAGCCCAACGCGATCAGCAGGGCGTGCACGGCGAGCTGCGAGGCCTCCTCCTCCTTCTTCGCGCCCAGCGCACGGGCGATGGCGCTCACCACGCCGCCGCCCATGGCCCCGGCCGACATCYGGCCGAGCAGCAGGGAAAAGGGCAGCACCACCGCCCAGCCCGCCAGCGCCGTGCGGCCGAGCCGGGCCGCGATCACCGTCTCCATGAGCAGCGCCGCCACCTGCAGCGCCGACATCAGCGAGGTCGGTGCCGCCAGCGCCAGGATACGGCGCGCGAGCTCACCATGTGTCGGCCGCAGCACGGCGTTCACGGCTTCGGAGGTGCTCATGCGAAGCGCTCCACGCCGAAGGGCGTCAGGTCGGTGTTGGGGGCCGGGCCGAGCATGGCGGCGGCGAGCAGCGCTCCCGTCGGCGCGGAGCCGGTCAGGCCGAGATGCCCATGCCCGAAGGCACACCACAGCCCCGGCCAGGCACGCACGGGCCCTATCACGGGCAGGCTGTCCGGCAGGCAGGGGCGATGGCCCATCCAGTGCG
>NZ_JBFUIP010001032.1:0-598 GCF_056401815.1 Aminobacter sp. P4_D5
GCATCGAGGTCACGCGGCGGCTGCGGGCCATGCCGGGGGCGGCGGGCCGCTTGCCGGTCATCGCCCTCACGGCCAGCGCTTTTCCCGAGGATATCGCGGCCTGCCGCGCCGCGGGCATGTGCGCGCATCTGAGCAAGCCGGTGGAGCGCGAGCCGCTCCTGCAGGTCCTGGCCGGCCTCGTCTCCGGCACGCCGGCGGCGGGCGATCTGGGCGCGCTCCGCCCGCTCTTCCTGGCGGAGCTGCGGAAGCGGCTGGCACAGGCGGAGGCCGCCGGTCCGGAGCAACGCACCCTGCTGCTGGAGGCCGTGCATGCGATCGCCGGCACGATCGGGCATCTCGGCGAGCCGGAACTGGTCGCGATGGCGGGCGAGGTGCTGAAGGTGTTGCTGGATGGCGACCCGGAGGCGCTGGAAAAGCTGCGTGGCCTGCTGGCGGCACTACGGCAGGCCTTTCCGCAGACCCCGGAGGCGGAGGCCGCGGCTTAGGCGGTGACGGCTTGCATCACTCCGACTTGATGTTGTTCTCCCGGATCACCCGCGCCCAGGTCTCGATCTGCCGGTCGATGAAGGCGGCGAAGGCATCCGGCCCCTCGTTCACC
>NZ_JBFUIP010001033.1:0-597 GCF_056401815.1 Aminobacter sp. P4_D5
CGGCGCGGCTCGAGACACTTTTGAAGGCGGCGCTCCCCGGCCACGACATCAGCGTCATCAATGCCGGGCGTTCCGGCGAGACCACGACGGAGATGTTGGCCCGGATCGATCGGGATGTGCTTGCCCGCGACCCGGACMTCGTGATCTGGCAGGCCGGCGCCAATGAGGTGCTGAAGGGTTCCGATCCCGCGGTCTTCGCAGCGCAGATGCAGGACGGGCTGGACCGTCTGCGCGAGGCCGGCATCACCGTGGTGCTGATGGACAATCAGCGTTCGCCCCGCATCCTCCGGTCCCCCGGGGGCGCCCGTTTCCCCGAGATCCTGCGCAGCTTGGCCCGCGAGCGGCGCGTGGCACTCTTCCCCCGCGGCCGGGTGATGTCGGCCTGGGCCGAAGCCGGCCTGCCCGCCGCCGAGGTCCTGTCGCCGGACGGCCTGCACCACAATGATCGCGGCTATGCCTGCCTCGCCGAAGCCTTGGCCAGCGCCCTGCTCGAGGCGGTCGGGGTCAGAACCGTGATTGCCGGCCGCTAGGCGCGTGACGCAACATATCAAGTCGAAACCGGAGAAGTCTTCATGAGCGGTTTGAAGCCCCTGGCAC
>NZ_JBFUIP010001034.1:0-596 GCF_056401815.1 Aminobacter sp. P4_D5
CTCGATGATCTTGCCGAGCACGAAGACGCCGACCAGGCCGAGGATGTAGCTCGTGATGGCGACGATCAGCAGCGGCATCACGCCCACTGCCCCGCCGACGATCAGGACGGCGCCGATGAAGGCGGCGATCGCCGGGATCGCCGAGAGCGGCACCACATATTTCGTGAAGAGCCCGCCCACATCGGCCGGCTCCGCAGCCACGACGTTCCACTCGACCTGCGGCTGAGTCAGCAGTCCCTTGGCGCGCGACACGATGTCCATTCGCGGTCTCCCCGATTTGTCCCCCGCGCCGTCAGGCGGCGCCGCGCGATACTGCGCAGCGGTTTCGCGCCGGAGCAAGGACTTCCGACAGGTTTGGGAGGTCTGCGCGACAGACGCGACGGGGGGACTTTGYCCCCGGCCGTCGCTGCTTCATAGCCACGCCGGCCGAAGGCCCGGGGCTGTATCCCTGCGCGAGGGGCGGCCCCTCGCATCCACCTCACCGCGCGGGTGTCCAATCCCGCCGGAACCCCTCCGGCGCCGGCCGGCTCGGCCGCGGGCGATCGGCGTCGGGCGTGCCGACATAGATCCAGCCGAGCAGCGAATCCCCCTCCGCG
>NZ_JBFUIP010001035.1:0-596 GCF_056401815.1 Aminobacter sp. P4_D5
GGATTGGACCAGGCGCGGCGCGATCGCCGCGGGGTTGACCGTACCCATGATTGCCCACGCGCAAGGCGGCCCCGTCCGGCTGATCGTGCCCTTCGCGCCCGCCGGTACCGCCGACCAGATCGCCCGGCTGGTCCAGCCGGGGCTGCAGCAGCGGCTGGGCGTGCCGGTCGTCGTCGAGAACCGGCCGGGCGCCTTCGGCAGCATCGGCGCGGCCGCGGCGGTGCGGGCGGCGCCGGACGGCAACACCTGGCTCTTCGTCTTCGACACCCATGCGGTCAACCCGGCGCTACTGGCGGCGCAGCCCTTCGACCACGAGCGGGACCTCGCGCCGGTCATGCTGATCGGCACGGCGCCCAACGTCATCGGGACGCATCCCTCGCGCCCCTACCGGACGCTGCCGGACCTGCTCGCGGCGGCCGAGGCGCGGCCGGGCGAGATCAACTACACCTCGGCCGGCCTCGGCAGCCTCGGCCACCTCACCATGGTGCTGATCGCGCAGCGCAAGGGCCTGCGGATGGTCCACGTGCCCTATGCGGGCGGGGCGGCGCCGGCCGTCACCTCGGCCGTCGCGAACCATGTGGACGCGATCATCGCGG
>NZ_JBFUIP010001036.1:0-596 GCF_056401815.1 Aminobacter sp. P4_D5
GGCCGCGCCCGCCGGGGCCCTGCTGCGCGGGCTGTCCCGAGAATTTCTGCGAGAGCTGCGGCCAATAGTACCAGATGGCACCTCCGGCAGCGCCGAGAATCAGCAGCCAGACGAGCCAGCCGACCCAGCGGCGGCCCTTCCGGGGCGTCTCGGGCTCCAGCCTGCCGGGCGCGGGCAGGGCCGGCCGGACCGGGGGCGCGGGCAGCGCCTTGATGGGCTCGATGGGGAGGGGCGTATCGGGCATGGGTGGCTTCCCTTGGGCCTCAGGACCATCCGCCGCCGAGCGCGCGGAACAGTCCGACCGCCGCCTGGAGCTTCTGGAGCCGCACGAGCGTGAGCTGGTTGCGGGTATTGAACAGGGCCTGCTGCGTGACGAGCAGGGTCAGCAGATCGATCGTCCCCGCGCGCAGCTGCGCCTCGGAGATGGCATAGGCGCGCTCGGCGGCCCGGGTGGCGCCGAGCTGAAGGGCTTCCTGCTCCGTCGTGTCGCGCAGAGCCACGATCGCGCTCTCCACATCCACCAGCGCGGCGACGATCGCCAGCCGGTAGTTCTCGAGGATCTCCTCGGCCTGCGCCTGGGTCAGCCGGTACTGCGC
>NZ_JBFUIP010001037.1:0-596 GCF_056401815.1 Aminobacter sp. P4_D5
GCCGGGCGCCGAGGCGCATCGCGCCGCGGTCCTTGCGGAGCGCGGTCAACTCGGCGGCGAACTCGCCTTCCGCGGCGTTGAAGGCGCGCAACTCCGCGCCGGGGGCGCGGCGCATCACCGTGCCGATATGGTGCGCCTGGGCCGGCGTCAGCGCGATCTCGGCGCCCTCGGCGAGGGGGCCTTCCGCATGAATCCGAGGGATGGACATGGCCCGATGTGCCGTGCTGCATGCGCCCGTGCAAGAGAACCCCATCCTGGGCGGCTACACGGACATCCGCGACGCCGGCTGGGTTGCCCGGCTGCCGCCGTCCTGGCGGCCCTATGCGCTCCTCATGCGGGCAGACCGGCCGATCGGGAGCTGGCTGCTCTTCCTGCCGGGACTCTGGGGCATCGCGCTCTGGGCGCCGTCCTGGGGCAGGGGATTCTGGCTGGCCTTCCTGTTCTTTGTCGGCGCCTTCGTGATGCGCGGCGCGGGCTGCGTGGTGAACGACCTCTGGGACCGCGACATCGACCGGAAGGTGGAACGCACGCGGGGGCGGCCGCTGGCCTCGGGCGCGGTCTCGCCGCGGCAGGCCGTGGCCTTCCTGGCGCTGCTC
>NZ_JBFUIP010001038.1:0-596 GCF_056401815.1 Aminobacter sp. P4_D5
AGATCAGGTCGAGCGCCGACTTCACGAAGATGAACACCAGCGGGAAGGAGTGCAGCGCGATCACGAAGGCCATGCCGGTGAAGGTGTAGATGTTCAGCAGCGGCGCCTGCGCCCCCGTCAGCGCGCGCCAGATGACGTTGATCCAGCCGGCATTGGGGCCCGCCAGCAGGATCCAGCCGATGGCGCCGAGATAGGGCGGCATGATGAAGGCCGCGAGCACCACGGCCCAGGTGAGGGCCTTGCCGGGCATGTCCGTGCGCGAGGCCGCCCAGGCCATCGGCACCGCGATGACGGTCGAGATCGTCGCCGACAGCAGGCCGAGCCGCAGCGAGTTGCCCAGCGCCTCCAGGTACCGCGCGCGCCCATAGGCCGTGAGGTAGTTCTGGACGGTGAATTCCCCCGTCTCCTGCATCTCGAAGGAGATGAAGACCATCTTGAGGATCGGCGCCGCCACCAGCACCAGCAGGGCCGCGACGAGGGCGACCCACAGCAAGGTCACCGGCTCCAGCCGCCGCCACCCTGTGGGCCCGGGCCTGCGGGCGGTGGAGAGCGACGCGGAGGCGTCGCCCATCAGCCGGCCCTCATACGCCGAAGAT
>NZ_JBFUIP010001039.1:0-596 GCF_056401815.1 Aminobacter sp. P4_D5
GTCGCAGGCCTCGAAGGGCGGGACGGGGATGCCGGCCTGCTCCAGGAAGGCGAGGGATTCCGCCTCGGTCGCGCCGTCCGGAGGCGCTTCGATCGGCGCTGTCGGCATCTCTCCCATGGGAGAAGGTCTTGCGCGGCGCAGCTGCGCGAGGCAGCGCGCCAGCAGGCCGGAGGAGCGGAAGATCGGGATACCGGCGGTGTGCAGGATCTCCGGCGAGCGCGTCTCCATGGAGCCGCCGGTCCAGAGCGCGATCATCGGCGCGCCGCCCTCGGCGTGGATCTCGGCCAGCATGGTGCAGACCGAGGTGTAGTCCACCGCACTCGTCAGGATGGGGATGAGCGTCTTCACGGTCGCATCCTGCGCCGCCAGCCGCAGCGCCGCCGCATGCAGCTTCGGCTCCTCCAGCCCGAGCGCGGTGATGTCGATCGGATTGTGGATGGAGATGTAGTCCGGCAGCGTCGCGTGCAGCGCGGCCTCGGTCTCCGGCGTCAGCGGCGCGAAGGCGAGGCCGGCGCGGTCCGCGTGGTCGGCGAAAAGCGCGATGTTGCCGCCGGAGATGCAGATGGCGGCCAGCCCATCCGCGTGCCCCGCCGTGA
>NZ_JBFUIP010001040.1:0-596 GCF_056401815.1 Aminobacter sp. P4_D5
CTGTGGGGCTTGACGGGTCTGGGCGGGGCGCGTCTGCGGCCGGCCGGACGAGTTATGTCGGATGGCGGGCTGCTGAGCTGCACCACCTCGGCCGCCCAGTGCCTGGCCGCCGCCGGGACCGCCGACCCCACCAACACCGCCAGGGCGGCCGGGTCCACCAACTCCACCGACGCCGCCGACGCCACCACCAGGACCACCGACACCGCCGGGACCGCCGACCCCACCTACACCGCCAGGGCGGCCGGGTCCGCCAATTCCACCGACGCCGCCGACACCACCACCAGGACCGCCGACACCGCCGGGGCGGCCGGGTCCACCAACTCCACCGACGCCGCCAACACCACCAGGACGGCCGGGCCCGCCAACCCCGCCAGCTCCACCGATGCCGCCGACTCCACCAGCACCACCGACGCTTCCGGGGCCACCGAGACCACCGATGCCCTCGCCGCGTCCTACCTGGTCCATCCGGCCGCGAAACTGCTCGCGCGATCGAGCACGGTCCGCGCCCCCGGCACGGTCGGCGCCGACATTGTTGCGCACCTGGTCATTGCGGTAGGCCACGCCCTGGCGATGCGTGGCGTCGTGCCGCCAGGTGT
>NZ_JBFUIP010001041.1:0-595 GCF_056401815.1 Aminobacter sp. P4_D5
AGCTCACCGAGGTGCAGGCCGAGGCCATCCTCAACATGCGCCTGCGCGCCCTGCGCAAGCTCGAGGAAATGGAAATCCGCAAGGAGCACGACAAGCTCAGCAAGGAGCAGAAGCAGCTCCAGGGCCTGCTCGCCAGCACGGCGAAGCAGTGGGCGGCCATATCAAAGGAAGTCGAGGACGCCCGCAAGAAGTTCGGCTCCGGCGCTCTCGGCGACCGCCGCACCGCGATCGGCTCCGGCGTGCCCGCTGTCGTCGTGGACGAGAGCGCCTTCATCGAGCGCGAGCCGCTGACCGTCGTGCTGTCGGAGAAGGGCTGGATACGCGCGCTGAAGGGCCATCTCGCCGAGGATGCGGAGCTGCGCTTCAAGGAGGGCGACGGCCTCGCCTTCCGCATCCCCGTCCAGAGCACCGACCGCCTCGTCATCTTCGCCAGCAACGGCAAGGCCTACACGCTCCGCTGCGACACGCTGCCGCGCGGCCGTGGCGACGGGCAGCCGCTGCGCCTCATCGTGGACCTGCCCAACGAGGACAGCGTGCTGGCGATGTTCCTGCCCTCGGCCGGCCAGAAATTCCTGATCGCCGCGACGGATGGCAA
>NZ_JBFUIP010001042.1:0-595 GCF_056401815.1 Aminobacter sp. P4_D5
GTTCCAGGTGGTCTGCGTGACGGCGTCGGTGACATTCCTGCAGGCGGTCCAGGTCGGCGGCGTGGACATCGTGCTGACGCTGCTGCTGCTGGGCGGCGTGGCGGGCGCGCAGTTCGGCGCGGCGATGGGCGGCAAGCTCCGCGGCGAGGAGACGCGGGCGCTGCTGGGCGCTCTGGTGCTGGCCGTCGCGGCTTCGCTGCTGTGGGATCTGCTGCGCGTGCCAGCCAACCTGTTCTCCGTGGGTCYGGCGCTGTGAAGATTTTCGCGCCCCCAAACGCCGGGCGGGCGCTTGGCTTCGCCGCGCCGCTGATGCTCCAGGCTCGCAGGTGGAATGGGCGGCGCCGGACGCTGTGCGGCCAGGTTCTCGGCGCGGTGCTCCATGTCCTGATCAGTGGTCTCTGGTTGGCCGTTCCTGCCGGCGCCCAACCCACCGAGCTCGTCGCCCGCCTCTCAACCGAGCGCGTCTCCATCACCACCGCCTTCATCGGCGAGAGCATCCTGGTCTTCGGCAGCACCGAGCAGCCGCTGGGCCCCGGCGGCGACGAGGTGATCGTCATGGCGCGCGGACCCCAGGGCCCCTTCGTCGTGCGGCGGA
>NZ_JBFUIP010001043.1:0-594 GCF_056401815.1 Aminobacter sp. P4_D5
ATGCACCACGTTCTGCAGCGCGTTGATCTCGAGCTCGCAGGCGTTGCAGCTTCCGGCGTCCACCTGCCGGATGGCGAGCGAACGTCCGAGCCGGACCTGCGCCGCCTCGTCCAGCCGCGCGCGCAGCTCCGCCACGATCTCCGGCGCGACGGGCGGAGCAGGATCGGTGACGGGCCGCGAGACCAGGCATCGTGCGAGCTTCGGCCAGAGCATCAGCCGCCCTCCCCGGTCGGGGTGAAAAAGATGAGCCTGTTATGGAACGGGTCCTGGATGCGGACCTGCCGCTCGCCCCAGGGCATCGTCTCCAGCCCCGGCCGCGCGTAACGGTAGTTCTTGGCGGAGATCTCGGCATGAAAAGCGGCGAGATCCGGCCAGAGGATGCGGAAGGCCGTACCGGGGCAGCAGTCGCCGTGATGCTCGGAGAGGTGCAGCTCCACGCCGTCGCGCGAGACCTGCGCGTAGAGCGGCGCGTTGTCGTCGAAGCGATGCTCCCAGTCCCAAGCGAAGCCGAGATAATCGATGTAGAATTCGCGCGTCTTCGCGAGGTCGAAGATGCGCAGAATGGGCGTCACGGTCTGCATCACAGGTCCACCC
>NZ_JBFUIP010001044.1:0-594 GCF_056401815.1 Aminobacter sp. P4_D5
ATTCCGGATGGGTCAGTGGGATCAGGTCATGCAGGAGGGGCACGAAGCGCGCGCCCAGCGAGATCATGCCGCCGGTTGCGCGCTCGTGATGCAGGGCGCGGTGCGAGACGATGAGGAAGAGGCTGTCGCCACGCGCCGCGATCCGGCGCGCGAGCTCGCCGCGGCCCATGCCCCAGAACTTGAAGGACAGCGCCGCGGCCGCCATGGCGCGAAACCGTGCGAGCACCCCCTCCTTGCCGGGGAAGACGGCGCGGTCGGCCTCCTGCAGGAGGGCGTGGGCGAGACTGTCAGGCAAGGCGGCGAACCAGCCCCAGGGCGATTGTGCGACGAAGGTGACGTCCTTAGCGGGCAGGCCACGCCAGTGGCGGGCGTGGGCGAACTCGACGCGATCGATCCCGCTGGGCTGTCCAGCCCAGGCCAGGCCAAGAAGTCGCGAAATATCGAGCACGATATGCACGCCGTCACGCTCCTGGGCCGATGGCCGATTTCGGAGCACTGTCCGCACGGCGGACCACCCCGGGGTTTTTGTCACGCCCGGCCCGAGGGTTACGCGGCCTCACGCCTCGTCCCGGCGACCCTCACGGGCCGCTCGAT
>NZ_JBFUIP010001045.1:0-594 GCF_056401815.1 Aminobacter sp. P4_D5
GAGATGATGCGCACGCGGTCGCTGTCGGCGAGCGGCGTCGCGGTCGCGGTGCTGACCCAGGCCAGCGGCAGGTGCCCGCCCATGAGGTCGCGCGTCGAGGCGCCGCCGCCGGCATAGCGGATCTCGTTCAGCTCGATGCCCGCGGATTTCACGAATTGCGCGGCGGTGACGCCGGAGGCGACATCGGCCGTGCCATGCGCGATCCGGCCGGGATTGGCCTTGGCCGCCGCGATCAGCCCCGGCACGTCGCGGAAGGGCGCGTCCACGCTGGCGAGCAGCACGAAGGCGTAGCTCGCGAAGACCGCGAGGGGCGTGAAATCCGCCATGGGGTCGTAGGGCAGCGCGGCCGCGGTGTGGCGCAGCAGCAGATGCGTCGGGTTGAGGCCGATGAGCGTGTATCCGTCGGGCGCGCTGCGCGCGATGACCTCGCTGCCGATGGCGCCGTCGGCGCCGGGCCGGTTCTCGACGATGACGGGCCGGTTCAGCCGCTGGCCGACCGCCTCCATCACCGCGCGCGTGGTGAGGTCCGTGCCGCCGCCGGCGGCATAGGGCACAATGATCCGGACAGGTCGTTGCGGCCAGGCGGGCTGCGCG
>NZ_JBFUIP010001046.1:0-594 GCF_056401815.1 Aminobacter sp. P4_D5
GCGCTGTTCCGCGACACCCTGTCCACGGGCAGCGCCTGGGCCGGCTGGAAGGTCGCCACGGCGAATGCGCTGGCGGGGCTGGCGCTGGTCGGGCTGGTGATCGCCACGGCCGACCGGCCGCTCTTCGGCCTCTACTTCTGCCTGGGCGCCCTGGCCGCCATGGTCCTGTTCCGCGGCGGCGCGTCGCTACTCATGCTCGGCGCCCGGGCGCTGCACGGTATCCGGCGCCCATCCTGGCGGCTCGGGCTGGCCAATCTGCACCGACCGGGGTCGGCAACGCCGATCCTGCTGGTGTCGCTCGGCCTCGGCCTGACCACGCTGGCCGCCATCGCCCAGATCGAGGGCAACCTGCGCAACGCCATCGGCAGCGAGATGCCGGGCCGCGCGCCCAACTTCTTCTTCATCGACATCCAGCCCGACCAGGCCGAGCGCTTCGACGAGATCGCCCGGGGCACGCCCGGCATCACGGAGGTCCGCCGCGTGCCGAGCCTGCGGGCGCGCGTCGTGGCCGTGAGGGGCGTAGCGGCCGAGCAGGTCCAGGTCAGCCAGGACAGCGCCTGGGCGCTGCGCGGCGATCGCGGCCTCACCTATATC
>NZ_JBFUIP010001047.1:0-594 GCF_056401815.1 Aminobacter sp. P4_D5
GACGCCGACCACGCCCGCCGGCAGATGCAGCAGCTCGCCCACGCGGGCGGGGTCGTTGCGCATGGCGCCGATATAGACGGTGGAGAGCCCGATCGCCTCGGCCGCGACGACGGCGTTCTGAGCGGCCATGGCGGCGTCGATGGCCGCGATCATGAAGGTCTCGACATAGGGCAGCACCTCGAGCTCGGCGTCGTTCGCCTTGGCCAGACGCTCGTTGCGCGAGAGGTCGGCGAGGAAGACCAGGAAGAGCGGGCACTGCTCGATGTGCTTCTGGCCACCCGCGATCTTCGCGAACTCCGACTTCACCGCGGGGTCGCTGACCGAAACGACCGACCAGGTCTGCATGTTGGAGCTGGTGGCGGCCGATTGCGCGGCTGATATCAGCGTCTCCAGCGTTCCCTCGGGCGGGGCATCCGGCCGGTAGCCGCGGACGGAGCGGTGCGAGAGCAAGAGCGCGATGTGCTCGTTCCAGGGGCCGGCGGCGGGGATCGCATCGGCGCCGTAGCGCAGCGCGAGCGCGCCTTCCTTCGAGATGGCGGTGGGGCTGTTGATATCCATGAACGTCTTCCCGGGGCTGATCCGCCAGTGTGGCGG
>NZ_JBFUIP010001048.1:0-593 GCF_056401815.1 Aminobacter sp. P4_D5
GGGGCGGACCCCGACCTGGTCGAGCTGGTGGAGATGGAGGTGCGCGAGCTGCTGTCCTCCTACCAGTTCCCGGGCGACGACATCCCCATCATCAAGGGCTCTGCGGTGGCGGCGCTCGAGGACAAGACGCCTGAGATCGGCGAGCAGGCGATCCTGGAGCTGATGGCGGCGGTGGACAGCTATATCCCGCAGCCGGAGCGCGCGATCGACCGTCCGTTCCTGATGCCGGTCGAGGACGTGTTCTCGATCTCGGGCCGCGGCACGGTGGTGACGGGCCGCGTGGAGCGCGGCGTGGTGAAGGTGGGCGAGGAAGTCGAGATCATCGGGCTGAAGGCGACGGTGAAGACCGTGGTCACGGGCGTCGAGATGTTCCGCAAGCTGCTGGACAGTGGAGAGGCGGGCGACAACATCGGCGCGCTGCTGCGCGGCACGAAGCGCGAGGACGTGGAGCGCGGCCAGGTTCTGGCCAAGCCGGGCTCGATCACGCCGCACACGAAGTTCAAGGCGGAGGCGTACATCCTGACGAAGGAAGAGGGTGGGCGCCACACGCCGTTCTTCACGAACTACCGTCCGCAGTTCTACTTCCGCACGAC
>NZ_JBFUIP010001049.1:0-593 GCF_056401815.1 Aminobacter sp. P4_D5
GGACTCGACCGAGCTGAACCACCTGATCGGGACTCTTTTCCCGCCGCAATCCATGGAGGACATCCTGGGCGCGGTGGTCAGCAAGGCCGGGCGCAAGCAGCTCCGCATGGCCGAGACGGAGAAGTATCCGCACGTCACCTACGTCCTGAATGGCGGCGAGGAGACGCCCTACCCCGGCGAGTCCCGGATCATGGTGCCCTCGCCCAAGGTCGCGACCTATGACCTCCAGCCCGAGATGAGCGCGCCGGAGCTGACGGCGAAGGCGGTGGAGGCGATCAGGTCGGGCGAGCAGGACCTCATCGTCCTGAACTTCGCCAATGCCGACATGGTCGGCCATTCCGGCATCCTGGCCGCCGCCATCAAGGCCTGCGAGGCGGTGGATGCGGGACTCGGCGCCATCGCCGACGCGATCCAGGCCGCCGGCGGCGCGCTGCTCTTCACCGCCGACCACGGCAATGCCGAGCTCATGAAGGACCCTTTCACCGGCGGCCCGCACACCGCGCACACCACCACCCCCGTGCCGGGCGGGCTGATGGGCGGGCCGGAGGGCGCGACGATCCATGACGGCCGCCTGGCCGATCTGGCGCCTACCG
>NZ_JBFUIP010001050.1:0-593 GCF_056401815.1 Aminobacter sp. P4_D5
CCGAGACCAGCGAGGCCGTGCTCTGGCCGCGCCGGTCGGGGCCGGCGGCATGCATGCAGATGGTCCGGCCGGTCGCGTGCGCCGGATGCCAATGCGGATCGTTCTCCGCGGCCGCGCCGTGGTCGCGCAGGATCGCCATCATGTCGGCGGGCGTGAGATGGCCGTCCTTGCGCGCCATCAGCTCCGCGGAGCGGGCACAGCGGGCCCGGCCCTGGCTGGCGGCATCGCGCTCCGGGTCGAAGTAGGACCGCGCGAAGTCGAGATCGGCCGCGCCGGAGGCGAAGCCGCGTGCCGCCGCGTCCGCGATCAGCGCCGGGCTGGCGCGCCAGATGGCGCCGTGGCCGATGGACAGCGCATTGGAGTTGGAGCGCGTGCCGGTCACGCGCTCCGCCACCCACAACCTGCCAACCGTCTCCAGCACGAAGGCGCCGTTCCGGTCCGCGATCAGGAAGGAGTTGTCGTAGAAATGCTCGTTGAGGTGGCCGCAATCGCCGCCCTGTCCGTGGCGCTCCAGCAGGTCGATCATCGCCTCCACCGCCGCCTCGGCCGTCACCGCGCGCTCCAGGGCGAGGCGGACGAGGTCCATGCCGATC
>NZ_JBFUIP010001051.1:0-593 GCF_056401815.1 Aminobacter sp. P4_D5
GTCCACGGACGGGCCGTGGCGGCACTGGTCCCACGACCCGGCGCCTGGAGGTACCGTGGACGGGCTGTGGGACGACCATGTATTGCTCGCCACGGCCTGCACCACCCTACCGGGCGAGACCTGTTCCCTCGGGCACACCCTCGGMGAGGCCGCGGGTGCAATCTCCTGGCCCTCCAGCCACTGAAGAAGGACAACGCCTCATGTTCCGTAACCTGCTTCTGGCGGCCGCCACCGCCGTCACAGCCTGGGCCGGCGTCGCTTCCGCCGCCACTCTCGACACCGTCCGCCAGCGCGGCACCCTCATCTGCGGCGTGAGCCAGGGCTTCGCCGGCTTCTCGACGGCCGACAGCCGCGGCGAGACCCGCGGCTTCGACGCCGACTATTGCCGCGCCGTGGCCGCCGCCGTGCTCGGCGACGCCACCAAGGTGCGCTTCGTGGCCCTGACCGCGCAGAACCGCTTCACGGCGCTGCAGGCCGGGGAGATCGACGTGCTGTACCGCAACTCCACGCAGACGTTCCTCCGCGGGAACTCCATCGGGCTGCGCCAGCTTCCCGTGAACTTCTACGACGGCCAGGGCTTCGCCATCCGCCGC
>NZ_JBFUIP010001052.1:0-592 GCF_056401815.1 Aminobacter sp. P4_D5
ACCCGAACGATCCGGCGACCTGGGCAGCCACGCCGCGCAACGCGGCCTGCCCCTGCGGCTCGGGCAAGAAGTACAAGCACTGCCATGGGCGCGGGTAGGCCGCGCCTAATTGCCTGCCGATGAATACATTGTCCCTAAAGGTATTCCCTGCTTTCTTGCCGCGATGACATCCAACGGCAACAGAGCAGTCTCTCGCCAAGCGGTGTCCAAGGTCTGCCGCCCTCGGCTTTCGCAACGCGTTGAGAGGCTTTGCCGCCCCTTCATCGCCTTGGAGTTGCCACCGTGCCGGATCACATTCGGATGAGACGGGAGGTACCCCACCCATGAGCGCGATCACGCGCCGCTCCGCCCTGGCGCTCGCCGCCGGCGCACTGGCTGCGCCCGCCCTGGCGCAGGGCACATGGAATCCGACGCGCTCCATCACCCTGGTTGTGGGCTTCCCGCAGGGCGGCCGGACGGATCTCGCCTGCCGCATGCTCGTCCCGGGACTGCAGGCTGCGCTCGGCGTGCCCATCGAGATCGACAATATCGGCGGGGACGCCGGCAATCTCGGCACCGAGGCGGTGATGTCGGCCCGGCAGGATGGCTACAC
>NZ_JBFUIP010001053.1:0-592 GCF_056401815.1 Aminobacter sp. P4_D5
GGCGCCGATGGGATGGCCGAGCGCGATCGCGCCGCCATTCACGTTCACCTTCGACGTGTCCCAGCCGAGGTCCTTGTTCACCGCGCAGGCCTGCGCCGCGAAGGCCTCGTTGGCCTCGATCAGGTCGAGGTCGCCGACGGTCCAGCCCGCCTTCTCCAGCGCCTTGCGGCTCGCCGGGATCGGGCCCGTGCCCATGATCGAGGGATCCACGCCCGCCGTCGCCCAGCTCACGATGCGCGCCAGCGGCTTGATGCCGCGCTTCTTCGCCTCGTCGGCCGACATCACCACCAGCGCGGCCGCGCCGTCATTGATGCCCGAGGCATTGCCCGCCGTGACCGTGCCGTCCTTCGAGAAGGCCGGGCGCAGCTTGGCCAGCACGTCGACCGTCGTATCGGGGCGCGGATATTCGTCGGCCTCGACGATGGTGTCGCCCTTGCGGCCCTTCACGGTGACCGGCGTGATCTCGTCCTTGAAGCKGCCTGCGGCCTGCGCCTCGCCGGCCTTGCGCTGCGAGTTGGCGGCGAACTCGTCCTGCTCGCCGCGGGTGAGCTGGTACTTCTGGGCGACGTTCTCGGCCGTGTTGCCCATGTGG
>NZ_JBFUIP010001054.1:0-592 GCF_056401815.1 Aminobacter sp. P4_D5
TCTCCGCGCGGCGGAGGCGGCACTGCGGGCGGCGCTGGGCGGTGGCGCCACTCCCATCGAGCGCGGCGCCGCGAGCCTGTCCCTGGCCACCGGCACCGTCACCTTCGATGAGGCCGCGCTGAGCGGTGATGGGGGGCTCGTGCTGGGCCTCTCCGGCCAGGTCGACCTGCCGCGCGACGTGCTCGACCTCCGGGCCACGCTCCCGGTGCAGGAGGGGGCGCCCGAAGTCGCCCTGCGCCTCACGGGTCCGAGCATGTCCCCGCGCCGGCTGGTGGAGGTCGCGCAGTGGTTGCGCTGGCGTGCGGAACACGCGCCCTGAGCCATGGACGAAAGCCGCTGAGCGCGGCACTTTGCGACCCCGCGCGGTCCGAAAAAGGCAAGTATCGAGATGACGATTGAGACTGGTTCCCGGGCCGATGCCCTCGCGCGCGCCGCCGCGATGTTCGACGAGGGGAAGCTGAAGGCGCGGCTCTCGGATTTCGTCGCCATCCCCTCGACCGCGCAGGAGCCGGGCTACGAGCCCTATCTGACGCAGTATCTGGAGCAGGCCATCAAGCCCTGGGTCGAGAGCCTGGGCTTCACCTCGGTCACG
>NZ_JBFUIP010001055.1:0-592 GCF_056401815.1 Aminobacter sp. P4_D5
AGGTGACGGCCAGCAATCTGACCCGTCCTTCCCGCACCAGTGGCAATCCGATGACAGCAGCCTCCACATAGACCTGGACGCCGCCATTGAGCAATTCCGGAAGTGCACCGGCGATCCCCCGGAAATGCACGAAATCGCAACGGGCGCCCACCGATCGGATCAGCAATTCCAGCGCCAGATGTTGAGCCGTGCCCGCGCCCGGAGTGCCGCAAGTGCTTGGTCTCGTTTTCAAAACCTCGATCAGCTCGCCAACGGTGCGGACGCCCTGGCTGGGCCCTCCCAGCACCATCAAAGGCAGGCTCGCGAAGCGGCTTATGGGGGTCAGGTCTGCTTGTGGGTCATAGCCTAGCTGCCGGGACAGATGCCGGTTCAGGATCATCGTCGTCGCGGTTACGACGCCGAGGGTGTTGCCGTCGGGTGTCGAGCGCGCAAGCTCCTCGCCGGCGACATTGCCGCGGGCACCCGTGCGGTTCTCGACATTGACGGGGCGGAAAAGGCGCTGGCTCAGCGCCTCGGCGAAGACGCGCGAGATGCGGTCCACGCCGCTGCCCGGCGGCAGGCCGACCAGCAGGCGGATCGGCTCGCGCTCGTC
>NZ_JBFUIP010001056.1:0-592 GCF_056401815.1 Aminobacter sp. P4_D5
GGTCCTGGGCGCACACGGTATTGCCCGGCACGATCGAGGTGATGGCCGGCATGCTGCTGCCGGACAGGCCCAAGCGTGTTGTCATCCGGCTGCACTGCCCGGCGGGCGCGGCCGGCACGATGGTGCTGCTCGGCGCCTCGGCGGGCGGCGCGCTGCCCGACGGGTCGGGCCTGGTCGAGGCGGAGCAGGTCGAGGCGGAGATTCGTCTGGCGCAGGCCCACGACAACAACGCCCAAGAGCGAGACATCGAACGCAGCCTGGCTGCCTTCGCCGCCTGGCAGGCGGATGCCATGCGACGGGCGGTCGGGCTCAACCGAGAGGGCGACTGGCGTGGGGCGAAGCACTTCCTCGAGCGCGAGTTGCGCTGGCTCGAGAWCTACGCCCGCGGCCTGCCCGGCGCCGAGCCACTGCTCGCCGAGCTGGTGCTGTTGCTGCGCCGCGCGGAGGAGGACCTCAGCCCGCGCCTGCGCAAGGAACTGCACGCGGCCTCCGTTATGCGAAGCCGATCCGAGAATGACCTCCGTTCGGCAGAGCGGGTATCAATTGCCGCCATGTTGCGCCCGGGGCCTCGGAAGTGAGCGCTGTGCGTCGG
>NZ_JBFUIP010001057.1:0-592 GCF_056401815.1 Aminobacter sp. P4_D5
CACCGAGGACCGGCTCGCCGACCCCGTCATCCTGGAGTTCATCACCCTCATCGCGGGGCGCGACGATGCCGACATCGAGGCGATGGGCCCGGCCTTCCGCCACGCCTGCCGCATGACCGTGACGACATCAGCCGGTGAAAAGCTCTTCCACGAGGAGCTGGCGCGCCGCGGCAGCCCCGAGAATCCGGTCAGCATCGCCGAGGTCGAGGAAAAATTCCGCGGCAATGTCGCCGCGCTGATCTCCGACGCGGAGGCCGATCGCATCATCGCCCTCGT
This sequence comes from Aminobacter sp. P4_D5, assembly GCF_056401815.1. Taxonomy (NCBI): domain Bacteria; kingdom Pseudomonadati; phylum Pseudomonadota; class Alphaproteobacteria; order Hyphomicrobiales; family Phyllobacteriaceae; genus Aminobacter; species Aminobacter sp. P4_D5. The sequence continues at coordinate 277 of NZ_JBFUIP010001057.1, forward strand.
CGACGGCTTCGAGACGATGACCGATGCGAGGCCGCTGCTCGCGATCCTCGGCGCCGACCGCCGCCCCGTCCGGGCGAAGGCGGCCGAGTGATGCAGCGCCGCCATCTGCTGCAGGGCGCGGCGTCCCTGCCGTTGTTCGGAAGCGGCGCCACCGCGCAACCGCAGCCCATCTCCATGGTCGTGCCGTATGCGCCGGGCGGCGGCACGGACATCGTCGGCCGCAGCTTTGCGCAGCTCTTTGCGCGCGAGCTCGGTCGCACCGTCGTCGTCGAGAACCGCAGCGGCGCGGCGGGCCATATCGGCACCACCTATGCGG
>NZ_JBFUIP010001058.1:0-591 GCF_056401815.1 Aminobacter sp. P4_D5
GGTCGCAACGACCGCGCCGATGATGCCGAGGATCGTCGTCARAATGAAGCCCGACGGCTCATTGGMGCCGGGCGAGATAAACTTGGCAACAAGGCCGGCRAGAAACCCAATCACAATTGTTGCGATGATACCCATGATATCCCCCSTCGCATTCGMATGACMGATGAGCCAACTCGGCACCGCCGCACTGTGCTGACTGCGCGATTTGAACRAGTGCGATGGACGAAAGTTGSCGGCGTGCTGCTCAACGAACGCAAGTTTCGCAAAGGACCTCCGCATTACATCCAACACGGGTTCATGCGGCATCAAAAGTGGCGACTGAATAGCCGCCGGTTGGCATAACCGTCGATTGTGATCCAAAGCGCGGCGCTCGTGGCCGAGCTACCCGAGRGATCAGACGTGTCRTCCCGGCGACGSMGATCCTCAGCCTCGCGCTCTCGACGTAACCGGTCCTCGCGGTCGCGGCGAGCACGTTTCTCGCGCCATTCGGCCTTGCGGCCCGCAGACCACCACCATTTCGGCTCGTCGTTCATCAAACGCCCCCCTGAGTAATTGGCCGGCGATCGCGCCCGAAGCTACCCACACCAGCCC
>NZ_JBFUIP010001059.1:0-591 GCF_056401815.1 Aminobacter sp. P4_D5
AGGCGAACATCTCGATGGTGCCATCCAGTGCCATCAGCCCGCCTTCGACGCGCATCGCCGGCTGGCGGCGGGCGAGCTCCGTCTTGAACTCGGCATAGACGCGCCGGTGCAGGGCTGTCTCAGCCTCGGGCGTGGCGATGGAGGCCGCGCCATAGGCAATCTCCGCCGCGCCGCACTGGAGCGCTTCAGCCAGTTCAACCGTAGCGAGCTGGCCCATGATCATGACGGCGAGCTAGTGGCGCTGTTCTCCTCCGACTGGCGCCGCAAGCGGGCCGAGGACGAATGGAAGATGCTGAGCTTCCACGCGCTGCGCGAGCAGCACAGCCTCTCCGAGAGCTGAGAGGGTGTCTTCGGCGCTTCCACGCGCTGCGCGAGCAGCACAGCCTCTCCGAGAGCTGAGAGGGTGTCTTCGGCTCAGGCGAACATCTCGATGGTGCCATCCAGTGCCATCAGCCCGCCTTCGACGCGCATCGCCGGCTGGCGGCGGGCGAGCTCCGTCTTGAACTCGGCATAGACGCGCCGGTGCAGGGCTGTCTCAGCCTCGGGCGTGGCGATGGAGGCCGCGCCATAGGCAATCTCCGCCGCGCCGCA
>NZ_JBFUIP010001060.1:0-591 GCF_056401815.1 Aminobacter sp. P4_D5
CCAAGGAACTGCCCCTCGCGCCCCGCTGGCGCCATGGCGCCGGCGATGGCGTCGGAACTGGTCCAGGTCAGGCAGGAGGCCACGCCCAGCACGGAGCCCAGCGCGAACCAGACCGGGATCGCGGGGTTGGTGCCGAGCCCGGCCAGCGCGAGCATCGACAGCACGACGGCGCCCTGGTGCAGCCGGAGCGCGCCGCCGACCCGTCCGGCGAGCCAGGGCGAAATCGGGGCCGCCAGCAGCGCGGCCACCCAGACGGCAGCGGCATAGAGCCCGACCAGCGCCGGCGAGGCGCCGCGCCCGGTCAGCAGCACGGAGGCCAGCGGCACGCTCATCCAGACGCCGGCGAAGGCACAGGTGGCGGCCGTCACGAAGACGGGGAACTGGATGCCGCGCGGAACGGGCGCAGCCTGAGTCACGGACATGGGATGTTCGGCGCCCTCGGGCGCCTCCTCGAGCATGGATTGCGGGTCGGCGATCGCGGCGGTCAGCCGCGTTTCAGCCCGCATGGTCCGGGGTCGAGAAGCGTCGCCCGCCACGCGGGGAGAGCCACACGCGAAAGGGGGCGAGAGGAACGCATGGCCAGGGTGTGCC
>NZ_JBFUIP010001061.1:0-591 GCF_056401815.1 Aminobacter sp. P4_D5
ACCAGGAGGTKGATGATGCGCGCCTGCTCGGCGGGGAAGARCTCMTYCCACAGCGGRKYCAGCYGCTCCAGYGCMAGGCGAACCTCGGTCKCGGTGATGTCCGGCACGGATGCCCGCGCGRMACGCCATGTCCCCAGCACAATCTCAGGCTAACGCAGCAGCCCTGTCGACGGAGGCGACCGCCGCACGGCTGCGCGCGGATCTCGCGGCCTGGGGGCCGTTGGTSGCGGCCAGCGGGTTCAGCGCCGAAGGGTAGCAGGCTGCTGGAAYATCCGTGGGACTGGCGCCTGGGCAGAATGCGGCCGCACCGGTTGTGGCAGCGCCGTCATTCCGATCGGCACCCGACATACGCTTCACATTCCCCGTAGCGGATCCGAACTGCTATAGTAGTTAGTCATGACGAAACCCTCGCGCCMCGACAGCAACGCTGCCCTAAGCGAGGCCCAGCGGATCGCGCGGCTCGCGGCGCTACCGCMGGGCACGCTCGAGCGGGCCTTGGTCGAGTGCCCAGGCCACCTCGTGCTGGAGCTGATTGCAGTGGCGCAGCAGGGCGCCGAGCCGACGCCGCCTCTCGTCCAGGCTGGCCATGCG
>NZ_JBFUIP010001062.1:0-591 GCF_056401815.1 Aminobacter sp. P4_D5
AGACGCGCGCCCAGATCCAGGCCAGCACCGGCCAGAACAGCGCGCTCAGGGTCAGCGCCGCCAGAATGGACGACACGGGGCGCTCGAAGAAGGGCAGCACGTCGCCATCCGACTTGATGAGGCTGGTGATGAAGCTCTGCTCCACCATGCTGCCCATCACGATGCCCAGCACCAGCGCGGCCACGGGATAGCCGTTCTTCTCCATCACGTAGCCGAGGCAGCCGAAGGCACCGACCAGCAACACCGCGAAGAGGTTATTCCCCGTCGCGAAGGAACCGACCGCGCAGAGCAGCAGGATCACCGGCATCACGGAGGCCCGCGGCGCGCGCAGCACGTGCGACGCGACCCGGATCATCACGATGCCGAGCGGGATCATGATGATATTGGCCAGGATGAAGATGATGTAGAGCGCGTACATGCTGCCCGCGCGCTCCGTGAAGAGCGTCGGCCCCGGGTTCAGCCCCTTCATGTAGAGCACGCCGATGGCGATGGCCGTGATGGTGTCGCCGGGGATGCCGAAGAGCAGGCTCGGCACCCAGCCGGAGGCCAGCGAGGCGTTGTTGGAGGCGCCCGCCTCGACCAGCCCTTCGG
>NZ_JBFUIP010001063.1:0-590 GCF_056401815.1 Aminobacter sp. P4_D5
ACCTGGAGCCGCTCCATGTCCGCCACGCGCCGGATCTCTGGGCCGCCGCGCAGGCCGATCTGGCGCCGGAAAGCTGGGCCTATTTGGGCTACGGGCCCTTCGCGGACGAGGCGGCGATGCGGAGCTTCGTCGGCGGTTTCGCCACCGCGCACGACCCCATGGCCTGGGCGGTGCGGCCGCACCGGACCGGCACGGCCGACGGCTGGCTCTCCCTGATGGAGATCTTCCCGGCCCATGCGCATATCGAGCTGGGGAACATCTGGTTCAGTCCCCGGATGCAGCGCACGCGCGCGGCCACCGAGGCCATGTACCTGCTGATGCGCCACGCCATGGACGATCTCGGCTACCGGCGCCTCACCTGGAAGTGCAATGCCCTGAACGGGCCCTCCCGCGGGGCCGCCGCCCGGCTCGGCTTCACCTATGAGGGCACGCTGCGCGCCAACCTGACCATCAAGGGCCGCCGGCGCGACACCGCCTGGTTCTCGATCCTGGAGGAGGAATGGCCGGCGCGGCGCGACGCCATCGAGGCCTGGCTGGACGATTCCAACTGGGATGCGCAGGGCCGTCCGAAGGCCTCCCTTGCACGGTAA
>NZ_JBFUIP010001064.1:0-590 GCF_056401815.1 Aminobacter sp. P4_D5
GACGCGGACTACACCGGCGCCTCCATCACCGTCCTCCGTGGCCTCGAAGCCGTCCGGAAACGGCCCGGCATGTACATCGGCGACACCGATGACGGCTCGGGCCTGCACCACATGGCCTTCGAAATCCTCGACAATTCCGTGGACGAGGCGCAGGCCGGCTATGCCACGCGCGTCGACCTCGTGCTGAACGGGGACGGCAGCGTCACCGTGACGGATGACGGGCGCGGAATCCCGGTGGACATCCACGCGGAGGAAGGCGTCTCGGCGGCCGAGGTCGTGCTGACTCGCCTGCACGCGGGCGGAAAATTCAACCAGAATTCCTACAAGGTCTCGGGCGGCCTGCACGGCGTGGGCGCGGCCGTGGTGAACGCGCTCAGCGAATGGATGGAAGTCCGCATCTGGCGCGGCGGCTTCGAGCACTTCATCCGCTTCGAGCACGGCGACACCGTGCAGCCGCTGAAGGTCATGGGCCCCACAACGCATCACCAGGGCACGGAGGTCACCTTCAAGCCCTCCGCCGGCACCTTCACCCATGTCGACTACGACTTCGCCATCCTGGAGCGCCGGCTGCGCGAGCTGGCCTTCCTCAA
>NZ_JBFUIP010001065.1:0-590 GCF_056401815.1 Aminobacter sp. P4_D5
GTCTTGAAGGGCTGGAGCTGCTCGTTCTCCAGCGCGGTGTAGACCGTGAGGCGCGTGCGCTGCTGCGCGTCGGCGGGGGCCGCGATGGCGCCGAGCAGAAGCGCGCCGGCTGCGGCGAGGAAGCGATTCATGGGGGGCTCCTTGGACGTCGGGCGGAAGTTGCGGGCAGCCCGGAGCCTAAACCATGACAGTTTGGTGACACCTGCGAGAATCATGCGGTTGCCGAACGATCCGACGTCCCTGGTTACGCCGGAGGCAGGTTTTCCTGCCCCCCCGCTCCGAAAACGGGCAGCTCAGACCAGCTTGCGCTTCCGCGACCGCGCCGGCGGATCCATCGGGATCATCATCCCGCTCGCATCCAGCCCCAGCCGCGCCAGCAGCTTCGCCTGCTCGATCGCGCAGCGGTAGCCTTCCAGCACCGGGATGTCCCAGCCGGCCTCGCCCAGCCGCTTCTGCAGGAAGGGCTGCATCCAGTAGGCTGCCGAGCAGCCGAGGATCAGCACCTCCGCGCCATCCTCCTGGATCGCGGCCTCCGAGGCCTCGAAGGCCGCTTCCAGCATGGCACTGTGCTCGCCGGCCAGCGCCTTCGC
>NZ_JBFUIP010001066.1:0-590 GCF_056401815.1 Aminobacter sp. P4_D5
TCGCGGAATTCTGGCGAGCCAGCCAGGGCGACGCCGCGGATGGTGCCGCAGGAGGAACCGCCGGCGGGGATGCCGGCGGCGGTGGGGCGCCTCCCGGTGGCACCGCGAATGGCCCTGATGCCGGCGGATCTCCGCCGATCTACGATCCCGAAGTGGCCAAGACCGAGCGTTGGATGGCCGACGAAATGGCGGCTTTGCGCGGCCGTAGTTTGCGCTGGATCCCCGAGTTGAACGCCTGGGCGACCTTCGACCCGGCAGAGGGTTGGTCGGTCGAGCGCGACCCGAGCGCGGGGTTCAACATCGCCAAGGCCGTGGCTCGGACGATGGGTGCCAATGGCGCCCTCGATGCCCGCGAGATCAAGGCCTGGGGTGGATCGAGGACACTTTTCGGCGCCGAGAGTATCGCGCGGCGGGACACGCGCCTGATCGCCGGGCTCGCGCGCTGGGATGCCGAGCCGTGGGAGCTGCACACACCCGGCGGCGTCGTGGATCTGAAGACGGGGAAGCTGCTGCCGCCTGAGCCGCGCCGCATGGGGCTGTTTCGGACGGCCGCCACCCCGGCGCCCGAAGGCGCGCGGCCTGAGCTGCTT
>NZ_JBFUIP010001067.1:0-590 GCF_056401815.1 Aminobacter sp. P4_D5
CGTCCATCTGGACGCGCACGGGCCGCTGTGACGTCCATCTGGACGCGCACGGGCCGCTGTGAGCTTCTTGAATCCGTGCATGAACTTTTCCGAGCATCGTTGMCGAGTTCGGGGCATGCACTAGCCGGATCGCACCGACATGTTTGAAATCGGCTGGACCGAAATGCTGGTGATCGCGGTCGTCATGATCGTTGTCGTCGGCCCGAAGGATTTGCCCAAGATGCTCCGCACCATCGGCCGGATGACGGCCAAGGCCCGTTCCATGGCGGGCGATTTTCAGCGCCAGTTCAACGAGGCGATGAAAGAGGCCGAGCTCGACGACGTCAAAAAATCGATTGATGAGATCCGCGGCCTCAATCCGGCCAACGAGATCAGGAAGCAGCTCAATCCGTTCGAACAGGCCGCCGCCGATGTGCGGGCTGGCATCGATACTGCAATGAAGCCGACCCAGCCTGCGCCGCCGGCGGAGCCCGCCGCTGACGCAGCGCATCCGGCCGAGCCGTTGAAGAGCGGCGCAGCGGCGATGCCGGGCGTTGCCGGGCCCGAAGCCATGCCAGCGGCACCGGTCTTCCCGGCTGCCGACGTCAAGG
>NZ_JBFUIP010001068.1:0-589 GCF_056401815.1 Aminobacter sp. P4_D5
ACATCACCGTGCTCTCGGGGACCTGGTGGATGGGTTCCGGCACGGAGTTTCGGCCCGACACCACGGTGCCGGTCGGCGCCGGCAGCTTCGTCACGCATTTCGCGCGCGGCATCCACTACGACGGCGCGAAGGACGAGCCGACGGTTCTGCTGATCATGGGGGAAGGACCGGCGACGTCGACGCCCGCCGCGCCGAGGTAGCCGGTCGACATTTGAATAGACGCCCCCTCTCGCGGGAGCGCGGGTCAGCGCACATGCTGGAACAGGATGACCTCTGCACCCGCGCGCGACGTGCCACGATGTTCGGCGCCGAGCGCCACGACGCAACATTCGCCCGCGCCTAGCTCGACGACGCCATCCCTGAACTCGACCTTGAAGTCACCGCTCCACACCACGACCGTCTCCGTGGTACTGGCATGGCTGTCCCAGCGTCCCTCTCCGCCGCCCACCACGCGGACCAGGCGAACATTCACGCCGCCGAGCATCTTGGCTTCCTCTCGTTGACCGCTGGTCGCGAGCCGATCGAAAACCGCAGCAAAATCTATCTTGGCCGACATGCAGGACTTCCCATTATCAGCTCGGTGCAGCCT
>NZ_JBFUIP010001069.1:0-589 GCF_056401815.1 Aminobacter sp. P4_D5
CGCCGTCGGAGGTCTTGAACAGGCCGGTCGGGATGGTGGTGGGGTGGTCGTTGCCGGCCTGCTTGGGCACGTCGTGCTTCATGGTCCAGCGGGTGGCCTGGAAGTCCATCATGGCGATCATCGCCTCGAGCAGGCTGACATGGACCCAGCGGCCCTTGCCGGTCGTCTCGCGCTCCAGCAGCGCCACCATGATGCCGAGTGCGCAGTAAAGGCCCGCCGTGAGGTCGGCGACGGGGATGCCGGCGCGGACCGGGCCCTGGCCAGGCAGGCCGGTGACCGACATGAGGCCGCCCATGCCCTGSGCGATCTGRTCSAMGCCSGGMCGCTTSGMATAGGGCCCGKYCTGSCCGAAGCCGGAGATGGAGCCKWRGAYSAKSCGCGGRTTSAYCGCCGASAGMGCCTCGTAGTCGATGCCGAGSCGSGTCTTCACGTCGGGCCGGAAATTCTCGACGACSACGTCGGCCTTCTCGACCAGCTTCTTCAGCACGGCCAGGCCCTCGGGCGACTTCAGGTTCAACGTCATGGCGCGCTTGTTGCGGTGGACGTGCTGGAAGTCCGGCCCGTCGCGTTCGCCGCCGAGGCCCTTGCC
>NZ_JBFUIP010001070.1:0-589 GCF_056401815.1 Aminobacter sp. P4_D5
CGTCGCGCGGCGTGGCGACGGCGGCGGCGCGCCGGGCGAAGAAGACCTCCAGGATCTCGCGGATGTCGTAGATGTTGCGGACGAAGCGCTCGTCCACCGCGCGCACCTCCGCGCCCTTGTGGGGGGATATGCGGACCAGCCCCTCGCCCTGCAGCTGCAGCAGCGCCTCGCGCACCGGCATCTGGCTGCTGTCGTATTGCCGCGCAAGCTCGACGATCTTGAGCCGGGCTCCCATGGGCAGGCGGCCCTTGAGGATGTCGGCGCGCAGGCGGTCGCGGATGCGCTGGGCATGCGTCCCTCGTTCCGATTCGCCCATGCCGCCTCCTTGCCGAAGCGGCGACATGAGCGGGAATCAGCCTTTCGGGTCAATCGCCTCGGCGACCGCTTCCTTTTTCTCCGCGGGGAGGAGCTCCATCACGAGGATGAAGCCGKCCAGCGCGCAGCAGATGGCGTTGGTCAGCATCAGCGGCCACTGACCGAGCAGGACGCCGTAGGCGAGCCAGAGTGTGAAACCCACGACGGTCAGCGCATAGGTGCCGGCCGAGATGCTCTTCGTGTCGCGCGTGCGGATGATCTTCCAGGCCTGCGG
>NZ_JBFUIP010001071.1:0-588 GCF_056401815.1 Aminobacter sp. P4_D5
AGGCGGAACTGGATGGTGCGATCGTCCGGCGCCGACACCTCGTCGACCGTCGCGTAAAGCGCCTGGCCATAGGCGTCGATACGGCCCCAGCGGGCCAGCGAGGCCACGCAATCCCGCGCMCGCACCGGCTCGCCGTCATGGAAGCGSAGSCCCTCGCGCAGCGTCAGGCGCCAGAGCTTGCCGTCATCCCCGGTGGTCGCGCCCTCGACCATCTGCGGCTGCGGCCTGAGCTGCGCGTCGAGGCCGTAGAGCGTGTCGTAGGCCATATAGGCGTGGCCGCGCGTGACCAGCGAGGTCGTGGCGAGGGGATCCAGCACCGCAAGGTCGGCGAAGGGCACGAAGCGCAGCGGCCTCGCCCGTTGCGCGTGGCCGAGCCGGGGCGCGGCGATCGCGGCGGTGGAAGCGGCGAGGAGGTGGCGGCGCTGCATGGGCGGACCTGTCCTGTCGAAGGGTTCAGCCGGCGAGGAAGGCGCCGATCTCGGCGGAGGCAGCGGGCTCCTCCTCCAGCACCAGGTGGCCGGCGCCGTCGTGGATGGAGAGCTTCGCGTCCGGCAGCAGACGCGCCCAGGCCTCGCCATGGGCCAGCGG
>NZ_JBFUIP010001072.1:0-588 GCF_056401815.1 Aminobacter sp. P4_D5
CGTGCCGCCATCCTCGTTTGACGTTGTTGTCCTTGCCTCCGGGCCCATCAGATCCTCCAGGATCTTCCGCGTCGCGGGAGCGTCCATCGGACGGACCCAATAGGGAATCTGGAAGATTTTCTCGAGATAGTCGCCCGCATCGGCCGCCGAGGCGTCACCCCGCCTGCTGATCTGCCCTTGATAGCAATGGGCGAGGGCATGCTGGAGCCAACGGACATCCACCGCGACGAAGACCACGAAGAGCCGGTAGGCCAGCAGCAGGTGGATGGCCTCGAGCACCTTGACCACCTGCTCCGGCGGGCAGCGATCGAGATCGTCGATGTAGAGCACGATTCGCTCGAAGACCGGTGGCTGCGGCTCCGCGAACGGTGCGTTGAATGCCGCGTCGAGGTCGGCGCGCTCCTGCTCGGTCAGGATGTCCCTGTTCGCTGCCATGAAGGCGTCGATCCTGGTCTTGGCCTGCTCCCTCGCTTCCTTCCTGGCCTGCTCCGCTGCCGTCCTCGCTTCCTCGGATTCCCAGCGCTCGGTCATCAGCCGGTTGAGCTCCTCGAAGTCGCGACGGACGGTCGCCACGAAGCTCAGATGCTG
>NZ_JBFUIP010001073.1:0-588 GCF_056401815.1 Aminobacter sp. P4_D5
CTCTACAGTTGACCCAAGAGGGCGAACGCCTCTTCAGCGAGCTCAATCGAGAACGGGATATCCTTACTGAGGAAAAGGACGTGCTGGTTCGTTACGCCAAGCCGATGACTGAAAGCTTAGTAACTGTCGTACTCGGATCCGGACGCAAGGCAGCATGATCCATATTTCCCACCTAAGACTACGTGCGATCACTGCCAAAAGAATCTATGGGGCTGATATCCCTTTCAAGGCCGGCCTCAATGTTGTTCAGGCCGGCAATACCTCGGGCAAGTCAACTTCGCTGCAGGCAATCATATATGCTCTTGGGCTCGAAAGAGCCCTTGGACCTCAACTTGACGTGCCTCTTCCTTACGCAATGCGCGAGCGCATTCACGCACATAAAGATGACAGCTACGAACTAGTTATTGAGTCGTACGTCGAGGTAGAGATGGCCAATGGCCGGGGTCAGTCCGTCATCGTCCGACGCGATATCGCAGGCGGAAAGGACCGAAAACTTATCCAAACCTGGACAAGTCCGACACTTGCCTCCAACGGGGCCCGTTCGGGGCAAAGGGACTACTATGTCTTAGACGGCGGCGCCGCTCAGGC
>NZ_JBFUIP010001074.1:0-588 GCF_056401815.1 Aminobacter sp. P4_D5
CCTTCGGGTTCTTGGAGAGGGCCGTCGCCACGACGCCGTCCAGGGCCGCCGGCAGATCCGCTACGACCAGCGACGGTGCGGTCGGATCCTGCGTCAGGATGCCGTGGAAGACCGCCGTCATGTCACCGGGAAACGGATGCCGGCCGGTGAGCAGCTGGTAGAGGATGATCCCGACCGACCAGAGGTCCGAACGCAGGTCGGCCTCCTCGCCGCGGACCTGTTCGGGGGACATCGCCATCGGCGTGCCGATGATCTGGCCGGCGACGGTCTGCTGGGATTCGCCGATCCGCGCGATGCCGAAATCGGTCAACCGGATCTCACCCAGCCCGTCCGCGGCGGTCAGCGCGAGCAGGATGTTCGCGGGCTTCACGTCGCGATGCACGATGCCGCGGCCATGCGCATAGTGGAGTGCGTCGAGGAGGGCGCAGGTGACGCGGACGGTCTCCGCGAGGCTCGGTCTTTCGCCGCGGTCGAGGACGGACTTCAGCGTCTCGCCGATGACCAGCTCCATAACGATCCAGGCGAAGTCCTTCGTCTCGCCGAAATCATGGACGGTGACGATTCCCGGATGCGAGAGCCGTGCGACCG
>NZ_JBFUIP010001075.1:0-588 GCF_056401815.1 Aminobacter sp. P4_D5
CCTCCCCACTGACGGGCTTGGCGACGGCCAGGAGGCGCGCCAGCGGCTCGCGGAGGGCAGCGAGAGGATCGGTCACTCCGGCGCCACGAAGACCATATGCGCGTCGCCGCGGGCGATGGCGACGAGGGTCATGCCGTGGTGCCGCGCGCGGTCCAGCGCGAGCGAGGTGGGCGCGGAGATCGCCACGACCGTGCCGGCGCCGAAGGATGCCGCCTTCTCCACCATCTCGAAGGAGAGCCGGCTCGTGATGACGACGAAGCCCTCGGCCGGATCAGTGCCAGCCCTCAGCAGCGCGCCGATCAGCTTGTCCAGCGCGTTGTGCCGGCCCACATCCTCGCGCACCACCAGCAGCGTGCCGTCTCGCGAAGCCCAGGCGGCGGCGTGGGTGGCGCGCGTGGCGGCATTGAGCGGCTGGCCGTCCGAAAGCCCGGCGAGGGCGCGATGGATGGCCTCGGAGGTGATGGGCGCGCCCTGCCCTTCCCGTCGATCCGCCAGCGGCAGGCCCGAAATCTCCTCCACGCCGCAGACGCCGCAACCGGTGCGCCCCACCGTGTTGCGCAGCCGCCGGTTGGCGAGCAGCGCATGCAG
>NZ_JBFUIP010001076.1:0-587 GCF_056401815.1 Aminobacter sp. P4_D5
TTCCCGGAGCGAGAGGTTCTCGACCATCTCCTCGGGGTTGCCACGTACGCGAAATCGATTGCTTACGCCCTCGCGCTCCAGCGTCGCGGGGATGAGGGCCAGCGGCGCCATCCGCTCCGTCTCCGGCGTCGCCGGATCGCGCCAGACGAGGCCGCCGACGGCGAGGTAGAGGCTCGCCACGCCGCTCTCCTCCCGCGCACTGCGGGCATCCGCCATCACGTCGCGCAGGCGGCGCGCCAGTTCCTCCGCCGTCAGACCGACGCGGAGGTTGCTGTCGTGCTGCCATTCCTCGCGGGTGGCCTCGGCCTTTGCCGTGCCGACGCCCTCGGCGCGGCGGCGGCTGCGCTTCGGCCCCTCCGTCTGGGCGTTCGCCGCCTCAAAGCCGAAGGCCCGTCCTGCGGCCAACTGCTCCAGCACGAAGCCCGCATCCTCGTCGTCGATGCGGATCACCGCGCGTGCGCGCCCCTGCGCAGGCAGGCTCAGCAGCCGATTGCGCGTGGAGAGGTCGATCAGGGCGCGGCGTGCCTGCTGGAGCGTATCTGCGATCGTCATCGTCTCAGCCTAGCGCCTGACGCAACCGGTTCTCT
>NZ_JBFUIP010001077.1:0-587 GCF_056401815.1 Aminobacter sp. P4_D5
GATCCAGGTGGCGACGCGCTGCATCACCACGCAGCGGCAGAACTCCAGGATGGAGAGGATCACCAGCGCGAAGCAGGCCAGCAGGGTGAGGTACAGCAGAGTGTCCAGGTTGCGCGTCGCCAGCACACGGTCGAACACCTGCATCATGTAGATCGACACCGTGAGCTGAAGCACGTTCACCACGCCGGAGAACATCCCCACCACACCAAAATACGCACGACACGAACGAAGCGACGCCGTGATCGGCGTCTCGCGCAGAGACCGGCCGCTCATGGCATCGACCCGCGCAAGACCCGGCCGGAACCCGGGACAGAGCACATCACCAAAGGAGCCTCTCGCACATTTTGTGGATCGGAACCGAAGCGGCACAACACCGCACCGGCCCCCACAATCTGCGCTGGAGTCCTTACCTATCCGTTAACGCGAGCGTGTTTCCGATCAGCTCCGGCCGCGGCGAATGCCGGAGGCCGTCGAGGTCGCCGGTCGCGAGGCTCCGGCGGGCGTGCCGGCATCGAAGCCGAGGAAGCCGATGGAGGGCTGTGGCGCGCCGCCATTGGCCTGCCAGAGCTGCGGTAGGCGTCCGGCGC
>NZ_JBFUIP010001078.1:0-587 GCF_056401815.1 Aminobacter sp. P4_D5
CATCGGCATGAACGTGGAGCTGGCGGAGACGGATTGGGGCACCGTCGTGCAGCGGCGGGTCCGGAAGGAGCCGGTGGAGCAGGGTGGCTGGAGCATCTTCCACACCTATGGCTCTTCCCTGGCMTACCTGAACCCGGCCGTGTCCTCGCTGGTGAAGGGGCCCGGCGATTCCGGCTGGTTCGGCTGGTACACCAGCTCGCGCATGGAGGAGTTGGTCCAGGCCTGGTTCGATGCGACGGATCCGGATCGGCAGCGAAGCCTGGCGAACGACATCAACAGGCTGGCGCAGGACGACGTGGCAACCATTCCGCTCGGCCAGTTCTTCATCCGCACGGCGCACCGGCGCAGCATCACGGGCCTGGCTAAGGGCAGCATGCCCTACCCATGGAGCGTGCGGCCTGCCTGAAGCAGGTTATACAGCACCCAGGAAGCTTGCCGTCTGGAACGTCACGAAGGCCGCCGCATAGGCCAGCACAAGCATGTAGCCGAAGGTGAACCACATCCACCGCTGGCCACCGGTCTCGCGCCGGATCACGGCCAGCGTTGCCGCGCATTGCGGGGCGAAGACGTACCAGGCGAGGAAGGCC
>NZ_JBFUIP010001079.1:0-587 GCF_056401815.1 Aminobacter sp. P4_D5
CTACGAGGAGTTGCGGGTGACCGGCTGAACTTGCACGGGCGCCGGTTTTAACCATCTGTTCCGAATCGAGAAACGAAAGTCCGAACGCCATGAATGTCCAGGCGCCTCCCGATCGAAAGGCCGAAGAGGCCAAGTCCCCCGTCAAGCCGACCCGCGAGGAGGCAGAGGCCGCCGTCCGCACCCTCCTGCTCTGGGCCGGCGACGACCCGGACCGCGAGGGCCTGCTGGACACGCCCGCCCGGGTGGTCCGCTCCTACGAGGAGTTCTTCGCCGGCTACGACACCGACCCCGTCGAGCTCCTCGCCCGCTCCTTCGAGGAGACGGACGGCTATGACGAGATGGTCGTGCTGCGCGACATCCGGATCGAGAGCTATTGCGAGCACCACATGGTCCCCATCGTCGGCAAGGCGCATGTCGCCTACCTGCCGGACGGCAAGGTGGTGGGCATCTCCAAGATCGCCCGGGTGATCGACGCCTATGCCAAGCGCCTGCAGATCCAGGAGAAGCTGACGGCGCAGATCGCCAATACCATCGAGGGCGTGCTGCACCCCAAGGGCGTGGCCGTCGTGATCGAGGCCGGCCACCAG
>NZ_JBFUIP010001080.1:0-586 GCF_056401815.1 Aminobacter sp. P4_D5
ATGATGAGGTTCGAGCCCATCTGCGGGTTCACCGAGTAGATCGGCGCCGCCAGCACGCCTGCGAAGGCGGCCAGCGCCACGCCGGCGCCGTAGGTCAGGGTCATGAGCCGCGGCACATTGATGCCGAAGGCCTGGACGAGCGCCGCGTTCTCGGTGGAGGCGCGCAGGTAGCTGCCGATCTTGGTCTTCTCGATGACGAGCCAGGTGGCCAGGCACATCACGGCCGCGACGACGACGACCCAGCCGCGATAGACCGGCATGAACATGAAGCCCAGATCCCAGGCGCCGGAGAGTTGCGGCGGGATGCGGTAGGGCAGGCCCGAGCTTCCATATTGGTTGCGGAACACGCCCTCGATGATGAGGCCGAGGCCGAAGGTCAGCAGCAGGCCGTAGAGATGGTCGAGCTTGTACAATCGCGCGATCATCGTGCGTTCGAGCAGCACACCGAAGATTCCCACGAGGAGGGGCGCCAGGACCAGCGCCCACCAGTAGTTGAGCCCCGCATATTCGAGCAGCATCCAGGCGACGAAGGCGCCCATCATGAACTGCGCGCCATGCGCGAAGTTGATGACGTTCAGCATGCCGA
>NZ_JBFUIP010001081.1:0-586 GCF_056401815.1 Aminobacter sp. P4_D5
ACGGAAGCCTGCCGCCGCGCCGTCAACGGCCCGAGCTTCCTCGCCCGCGCCGCGCAGGAAACCGGGCTGCGCCCGCGCATCATCTCCCCGCGCGAGGAGGCCGAGCTCGCGATGGAGAGCTGCGCCCCCCTCCTCGAGCCCGAGGACCGCCGCGCCATCCTCTTCGACATCGGCGGCGGCAGCACCGAGATCGCCTGGATCCGCATCAACTCCACCCCCAATGGCCCGCGGCCGGAGCTGATCGGCTACCTCTCCATCCCCTGCGGCGTCGTGACGCTGGCCGAGCGCGAGGGCGGCGACTGCTTCTCCGTCCATGGCTTCGAGGCCGTCGTGGACGACATTCACGCCCGCCTCATGAGCTTCGACCGGCTGCACTGCATCGGCCAGGAGATCCGCCGCGGCGGCGTGCGCCTGATCGGCACCTCCGGCACGGTGACGACGCTCGCCGGCGTGGTGATGGACCTGCCGAAGTACCGCCGCCAGCTGGTGGACGGCACGCGCCTCTGCACCGAGGCGGCCGACGACGCGCTGGCCCAGCTCTTCGCCATGGGCCGCTCCGGGCTGTCGGCGCATCCCTGCATCGGGC
>NZ_JBFUIP010001082.1:0-586 GCF_056401815.1 Aminobacter sp. P4_D5
GGATGACGCTGAAGTCCGTTGCTCGCGGCCCTCGACCTGAGACTGGCGCCGGGCTCGGGAGGCCGAACGTCGAAGGCGCGGCTAGCTTGCCCGTGGAAAGCAGCCACCAGATGCAGAGCAGCAGAAGCAGCACGCCGGGAAGCCAGAATTTCAAGGCGGGCAGGAGCAGTTCGCCGAGCGCCACCCGTATCCGGATGCTGCGGTGGACATGCTTCCAATCGATGGGCTGGCTCACGGCGCGCCCTCCACCCCGGTCCAGCGCCGCGTCGAGCCAACGCCTCCGTGCGTGCGGCGCTGGCGTGCAGGCAATGGCGACCACGAGGCAGGGCGCACCGCTGATGCCAAGCTGGAAGAGTAAGGGGCGCGAGAGACGGGACGTGCGGCGCAGTCGCCTGGTGCCGAGGTGGCGCCAGGAGCCGCCATGATCTTACACCACCTCGATCGTGAGGCGGGCACGGGGCAGGAAGAGGCTCTTCATCCTGGCGGCATTTGTAACGCTTTGGAGGCGGGGCCGGAAGCCTCGTCGGGGCGTTCTCCCAAGGGCCGTCGGTTGCAGGCAGGTTCTCACCGGCACGCGCCCTCCGTC
>NZ_JBFUIP010001083.1:0-586 GCF_056401815.1 Aminobacter sp. P4_D5
CGTGACGGCCTTGATCACCGCTGCCGCGACCCAATGCGCCGCCGCCGGGTGGTAGCGGACCTTGCTGCCGGTCGGCCATTCCAGCTGGAAGCCGTTCACCACCTCCCGCAGCTTCGCCGCATCCTCCCAGGCCGCCGCAGGAACCTCGGCGGTCGGGAAGCCGGCCTGGTGCGTCAGCAGGTCGATGAAGGTGATGCCGCCCTTTCCATTGGCGTCGAAGCCCGGGAGGTGCTGCGCGATCGTGTCGGTGAGGCGGATCAGCCCGTCCTCGGCCATCGCCCAGACCGCCGAGGCGGTGATGACCTTGGTGTTGGAATAGAGCAGCCACAGCGAGTCCGGGCGCGCCGCAACACCCTGGCGCGCATTGCCGAAGGTGCGGAACAGCGCGATGCGCCCGTTGCGCGCGACGGCGACCTGCGCGCCGGGGTGCTGGCCCGCGGCGATATCGGCCACGATGCGGTCGCCCATGCGCGCGAGCCGCGAGGGGTCGAGGCCGCGTTCCGTCGGCGTGGCGTCCTGCATGGGAAAGGGTGCGGTCATTGATGGCGTCTCCTGCGTCTTCGGCATCACGCCAGAGCCGTTGCGT
>NZ_JBFUIP010001084.1:0-586 GCF_056401815.1 Aminobacter sp. P4_D5
ACCTAACCATGCGTTGCATCGCCCTCACGCTCCTCGCCTTTGCCATGGCCGGACCGGCCTGGTCCCAGCAGCGCGTGGTCGTGGTTCCCGCCGGGGCCGATGTGGTGGTACCGGCGCGTGGCGCCGCCGGTCCGCGGCTGGTGAACGCGCCGCGCCCCCGGATCCCGTCGCGCAACCTTGCGAGTGCCCGGCCCATGCTGGAGAGCGGCAGCGCGCTGGGCGGTTCCGGGCTGGCCGCGCCAGCGCTGGTCATGCTGCCGATCGCGGCCCTTGCCGCGGCGGCCGCCTCCATGCCCGGCGGTGGCAACGGCACCACCTCCGCCCCCGCCCGCACGCGCTGAGCCCTTAATCCCTGCGAAAGCCTTTCGCGCGACACTGCGCGGATGGCGCCGCTCGACCAGCCCCATGCCGATACCCACACGGCCTTCCGTGGCTTGCTGGCGGAGCGCGTGGCGCTGGCCAGTCGGCCGGATGCCGCGCCGGAGCTTCTGGTCCTGTTGGCGGCCGACGAGGCCGAAGCCGTACGCCGCACCGTCGCCGAGAACCCGGATGCGCCCTCCCATGCCGATCGCCTGCTGGCCCAAGA
>NZ_JBFUIP010001085.1:0-585 GCF_056401815.1 Aminobacter sp. P4_D5
CCCTTGCGGTGCGCTGCTGCGCCCCCGAGGGTCGCGGCGGCCATTGTCGCCGGGCGCGGCGGTTCGTCCACGCCCTCCTTCGTCCAGCCTGGGGCGCTGTTGGTCGTCGGCCTCGGCGGTGCGCTTTTAGCGACCGCAGAGCTCATGGCGAAGCGAACCAGGGCAAACCCGGCGATCGCGCCGACACCGAAGAACAATGTTGGCTGGCGACGAGCGAAAGCCGTCACGTCCTGGAAAAGCTGACCAGCGCTCCGATCGCGCAAAGCGTCGGAAATACCAGTGAGGGAGTCCGCCGCCGTGCGCACGTGCCGGGCCACATCCGGAGAGGAGTCTTCCAGATCGTCAGCCGCACGACGTATAGCCCGGGCGAAACCGGAAGCCTGCTCGGCCCCCGTCGCCTTGCCCTCCTCTACCAAATCCTCCGCGCGCAGCTGGGCTTGGCCCAACAGGTCGGCCCCCTGTGCCTTAGCTTCCTCCACCACTTTCCCCGCGCTCTGCTTTGCGACATCCACCGCTTCTGAAGCGTCGGCCTGAACGCGCGCAACGAGAGTGTCGGCCTGTCTTTTGCCGTCCTCCGGTAGGTCC
>NZ_JBFUIP010001086.1:0-585 GCF_056401815.1 Aminobacter sp. P4_D5
TCATCGGGCCCCTTCCCGTCTGCGGCGAGCCGCGCGGCGGCGATACCCTGGCCCACCAGCCAGCGCTGCACCGACTGGGCCCGTTGGAGGGACAGCGTCCGGTTGCGCGCGGCCTGGCCGGTGTTGTCGGTGTGGCCGACCAGCCGGAGGCGCAGCGACGGCTCGGCGCGCAGGGCGTCGCGCAACTCCTCCAGCGCCGGCGTGGCGGAGGCGTCGAGTTCCGCGCTGTCGGTCCGGAAGCGGATATAGAGCGCGACTGTCCCGCGATCCTTCAGCGCCTGCGCGATGGGCGCGGCCACCGGCACGTCCGGCTGCACGTCGCCGCGCGGCGGGCCCTCGAAGGTGAAGTTCTCGTCGAAGGGCTGGGCGAAGGTCATGGTCGTCACGTTGTTGCGCCGGCTGCCCGGGAAGTTCGCCTGGGCCGGGCGCGGCAGCATGGTGATGAGGCCGCCCGTGACGGGGATGGCGCCGTAATGCACGGCCGAAGGGCAGAGCAGCGAGTCCCGCGTGTAGATGTCGGTGCCCCAGACATGGTCGAAGCGGGCGGCGGCGGAATACTCGGCGGGGCAGAGGCAGGTCAGCGGC
>NZ_JBFUIP010001087.1:0-585 GCF_056401815.1 Aminobacter sp. P4_D5
GTCCGGACCATCGTCGACAACATCGGCGCCTCCGCCAGCGGCATCAACATGACCTACGCCGCCTCGGGCACCGTGGGCCCGATGGACGGCGACATCCTCATCAGCCTCAATCACGGCCACGCGCCCACGGCCGGCTACATGCAGCGGCTGCGGCTGGAGCTGCCGCGCCTCTTCCCGACCGTGACCTTCTCCTTCCTGCCGGCCGACATCACCAGCCAGATCCTGAACTTCGGCTCGCCCGCGCCGATCGACGTCCAGGTGACCGGCCCCAACCTCGCCGAGAACCAGGAACATGCGCAGCGCATCCTGCGCGCCATCCGGGGTATCGACGGGCTGGTCGACGCCCGCATCCAGCAGCCCGCCAGCAGTCCTTCGCTGCGCTTCATGGCCGACCGCACGCGCATCAACGCCATGGGGCTGGACGAGCGCGACGTGACCACGAGCCTCGCCGGCGCCGTCGCCGGCTCGCTGCAGACGGCGCCGGTCTACTGGCTGAACCCGGCCAATGGCGTGACCTACCCGGTCGTCGCGCAGACGCCGGAATACATGGCCGACACGATCGAGGAGCTGGAATCCATCCCGGTC
>NZ_JBFUIP010001088.1:0-585 GCF_056401815.1 Aminobacter sp. P4_D5
CCCGCCCCAGGCCGCCGCCAGCGCCGTCCGAGCCATAAGGTCATCCACCTGCGCAATCAACCAGGCGAGAGCATCTTGTCCTGGCCCTGGCGCCACCTCGGGCGATCCCCCTGTAGTGGCCTGTGCGCTGATCCTGGCGCGTGCATCCGCGGCCAGCCGCGCGGTCGCATCGCCCGCCGCCGGCATCAGATGAGCTCCTCCAGGGCGCCGAATCCCGCTGCGTCAAGGGCAGCATTTGCTTCGGCGCGATCGTGGGTCAGTGCCGACGACCACCAGTCCCACAACTCGCCCAGATGCCCGAGGCCCGTGTATCGGGTAATTTCCGCCTCCGATCGACCGCCGCGCGGCGCCCTCGCCGCGACAGCTCTGACGACGGCCCGCCACGCGTCGAACGCCACGCCGGCGACCATCGCGGCGCGAGCCGACCGGAAGATGGGGCCGCGCCATCCCTCGGCCGCGCCGCCCAGATCCTGCGCAAGCTCACGCTGCCAGCATGCTGCGGCTTCCCGTGCGGTCCTGGGCGCAGCTCCCGCTCGTAACCGGCGGCCACCGCCGCTGCGAGCACCACGAGCCGCCTGTGTCGTC
>NZ_JBFUIP010001089.1:0-585 GCF_056401815.1 Aminobacter sp. P4_D5
TCTCCAGCTTCCGCGAGTTCCCGCCGCGGCAGGAACCGGCCTCGTTCAATGTGGATCTGATCCTGCGGCAGATGAGCCAGGCCGCAGCGGCCAGCAGGGGCGCAAGGTGAGACGCAGTCACAGCCAGCGCGGATCGGCGCTGCTCGCGCTGGTCCTGCTCGCGGGCTGCGCCACCCAGTCGGGCTTCAACCAGCGCATGTCGTCCTTCGTCGGCCGCAGCGAGGGCGACCTCGTCGCCGCCCTCGGCGTGCCCGCGCGCACCTTCCAGACGCAGGAGGGCCGCCGCTTCGTGCAGTACGAGCGGCGGCGCGTGCAGGCCACCTCGCTCGGCGGCTGGGGTTGGCGCGGTGGCGGCGTGGACGTCACGACGTGGGACTGCAACGTGACCTTCGAGGTCACGGGCGGACGCGTCGAGGGCTTCACCAGCCGCGGCAACGACTGCGTCGCGACGGCGCCGTGAGCTCGTCGCCGCGCGACGCCTTCGCCGATCTCCGCGCCCGCATGGGCCGGGCCATCATCGGCCAGGAGCGGGTGATCGAGCGCCTGCTCGTGGCCCTGCTGGCTGATGGCAACGTGCTGCTGGAG
>NZ_JBFUIP010001090.1:0-584 GCF_056401815.1 Aminobacter sp. P4_D5
GGTGCGCATCGTGGTCCCCTTCGCTGCCGGCGGCTCGGCCGACGTGCTGGCGCGCATCACGGCCCAGGCGCTATCGGTGCGCTGGAACCAGCCGGTGGTGATCGACAACCGCCTCGGCGCCGGCGGGCATATCGGCGGCGAGAACGTCGCGCGCAGCCCCGGCGACGGGCACACGCTGCTGCTCGGCAGCATCGGCATCCACGCGGCCTATACCGTCTATCGCAGCCTGCCCTACAGCCCCAGGGACGAGCTGACGCCGGTCACCATGCTGGCGGAATTCCCGAACGTCATCGTCGTGCACCCCTCGGTGCCCGCGCAGAATCTCCACGAGCTGGTGGCGCTGGCGCGCGCGGCGCCCGGCACCATCACCTTCGGCTCCGCCGGCAACTCCACCTCCACGCATATGGCGGGCGAGCTCTTCATGCTCGTCACGGGGCTGCGGCTGATCCATGTGCCCTATCGCGGCWCCTCGCAGGCGCTGAACGACGTGATGGCCGGCAATATCAACATGATGTTCGAGAACCTGCCGACCATCCCGCCCGTCGCCCGCGATGGCCGCGTCCGCCCGCTCGCCATCACCAGCG
>NZ_JBFUIP010001091.1:0-584 GCF_056401815.1 Aminobacter sp. P4_D5
ACCGCCGAGGCCTCGAACGGGGCGAAGCTGGTGCTGGAATACAGCCCGAAGCTCAACATGCGTCCCTGGTCGCGGACGCTGACGGTGACTGTCGCGCGCGGCTTCCTGGCCCCGGGCGACACCATCACCATCCGTCTTGGCGACATCAGCGGCGGCTCGCCGGGCCTGCGGATGCAGACCTATTGCGAGGCGCAGTTCCACTTCCTGACGCTGGCCGACGTCTTCGCGACCTGCAACTGGGCCTTGCTGCCGGTGCAGCCCTGGATGGAGGTGATCCCCGGACCGGGCGTGCGGCCGCTCGCGATCCTCCCCACGCAACGGCGGCCGGGCGAGACCTTCGCGTTGCACCTCCGCTCGGATGACCGCTGGGGCAACCCGGCGGCGCTGCCGGCCAGGACGCACCGGCTGCGCGGCAGCTCCCCCGTGAAGGGCCTGCCCGAGAGCTTCGAATGGCCCGCCGGCGCGCGCTCGCATCGCATCGAGGGGCTGAGCGCCGAGGCGGCCGAGGCGCTGGTCATCACCTGGGACGAGACGCCCTCCAACCCCATGCGCGTGGCCGACGCGGCGCTGATGCCCTTCTGGGC
>NZ_JBFUIP010001092.1:0-583 GCF_056401815.1 Aminobacter sp. P4_D5
GCGCTGCTCGTCCACCTGGGTGATGGTCTGCTGGGCCTGCTGCCGCGCCTGGCGCACGGCCGAATGTTCGGAGCCGCCCTGATAGATGGGGATGGAGAGGTTGATGGTGGCCTGGCCGCCCGTCTGGCGGGTGTGGATCGTGGTCTGGTTGTCCTGCCGGAATGCCTGGGCATTGGCGGAGATCTGCGGCAGCAGGACCGACATTTGGACGTCGATGTTGTCGCGCGCCGAGGCGGCGGTGAAGAGGGCCGCCACCACGTTCGGGTTGTTCGCGATGGCCACGGCCTGGGCCTCCGCGGCGCTGCGGATCGGCACCGCGAGCGGCTGCGGGTTGGTCAGGCGCTGCGGGGCCGCGCCGATGACGCGCTCGAAGGTGGCGCGGGCGATCTGCAGCGTGCCCTCGGACTGGGTGCGGGTGGCGCGGGCGCCRGCGAGGCGGCTCTCGGCCTGGGCCACGTCGGTGCGGGTRATCTCACCCACGCGGAAGCGCTCGTTGGTSGCCTGGAGCTGGCGGCYSAGCACCTGCTCGTTGTTGATGTTGAGGCACAGCAGCTCCGTGTTCTGGATCATGCTGATATAGGCC
>NZ_JBFUIP010001093.1:0-583 GCF_056401815.1 Aminobacter sp. P4_D5
GACATTGAGGCGCACCGGCGCGAGGTCGCCGTGCCAGCCCACCGCGTCCAGCGGGTTGAACGGGTAGGTCACGGTGGAGAGTGCGTCGCGGCGCTTGATGCGCACCAGCGTCTCCCGCTCGTGCTGCTGCCCGCGGAAGGCGTCGTCGATGGCGGGCGTCTCCAGCACCGCCGGGTCGAACTGCGCGTGCTTGCCGAGGATGCCGCGGTCGGGGAGCTGGAAGCTGCTGCCGGTGGCCTCGATGAGCAGGGCCGCGACGGGCTCGTCGCATTCGATGCGCCACATGGTGCTGCGCGGAAGCAGGATGTAGTCGCCGGCGCGGAAGGGCAGGTGGCCGTAGTCGCAGAAGAGGTGGCCCGACCCGGTGTGGATGAAGACCAGCTCGTCGCCATCGGCGTTGCGGGCCAGATGGTCCATGGTGCGGGGCGCACGCCAGAAGCGCAGGCGGCAATGCGCATTGTGCAGGATGCCGGCGGCGTCCCAGGGGCTGGGCTGCTCCTCGTTGATCCGGGCGAGGTCGAAGGCGCGGGGACGGAGCGGGCCCTCCCAATGCGTCCAGCCCGTCGGCGGATGGGCGTGGTGC
>NZ_JBFUIP010001094.1:0-583 GCF_056401815.1 Aminobacter sp. P4_D5
TCCTCGAGAATGCGGAGGGCGCGCGCACGACCCCCTCCATGGTCGCCTTCGCCAAGAACGGCGAGCGCCTCGTCGGACAGAGCGCCAAGCGCCAGGCCGTCACCAACCCGAACAACACCCTCTATGCCGTCAAGCGCCTCATCGGCCGCAAGTTCGACGACGCCATGGTGCAGAAGGAGAAGAATCTCGCTCCCTTCGCCATCGTGAAGGCCGACAACGGCGACGCCTGGGTCGAGGTGGACGGCAAGAAGTACGCCCCGCAGCAGATCAGCGCGAACGTGCTCACCAAGATGAAGGACACCGCCGAGGCCTATCTCGGCGAGAAGGTGACGCAGGCCGTCATCACCGTCCCGGCCTACTTCAACGACGCCCAGCGGCAGGCGACCAAGGAGGCCGGCGCCATCGCGGGCCTCGAGGTGCTGCGCATCATCAACGAGCCGACGGCGGCCGCGCTYGCCTACGGCATGGACAAGAAGCACGCCGGCACCATCGCGGTCTACGACCTCGGCGGCGGCACCTTCGACGTGTCGATCCTGGAGATCGGCGACGGCGTCTTCGAGGTGAAGTCCACCAATGGCGACAC
>NZ_JBFUIP010001095.1:0-582 GCF_056401815.1 Aminobacter sp. P4_D5
TCTTTGCGACGGGCAAGATCGCGCTGTTCGGCGGCCTGACCCTGTCCACCTTCGGCGTCAGGGCAACGGCGCATGGGGACACGGTGGGCTGGGCGGCCGATTTCGTCATGGAGGCGCCCGACACGATCCAGCTCCTCGTCCTTGCGGTCGTGGGCCTGGGCCTCGGTGCGTTCAACCTG
This sequence comes from Aminobacter sp. P4_D5, assembly GCF_056401815.1. Lineage (NCBI taxonomy): Bacteria > Pseudomonadati > Pseudomonadota > Alphaproteobacteria > Hyphomicrobiales > Phyllobacteriaceae > Aminobacter > Aminobacter sp. P4_D5. The sequence goes on from NZ_JBFUIP010001095.1 coordinate 180, forward strand.
ATCGCCCTGCTCAAGCTGCCCACGGAGCAGGAGCGCTTGCTGCGCACGGGGCTGGACCCATTGAAAGACCCGAGAGTGCCACCCGATATCAAGGAACGGCTCCTCTCCAGCATGGAGGAGGGCCTGCGTCGGGCTTTCGCGCCCCCTCCCGGGTGAGGCCGGTTCCGACGTTAGCCGAAGCGGGCTAGGAAGAACCCAAGCCTGCTCAGTTCCAAAAGGTCCAGCGATCCATATGACCGATTCCGTCCGCGTCACGCGCCTGCCCAGCGGCCTCCTCGTCGTCAGCGAGATCATGCCCCGCGTGGAGACCGTCTCCATCGGCGCCTATGTCCATGCCGGAACGCGCAACGAGACGGCGGTGGAGAACGGCGCCTCGCACTTCCTCGAGCACATGGCCTTCAAG
>NZ_JBFUIP010001096.1:0-582 GCF_056401815.1 Aminobacter sp. P4_D5
GGACGCCGCTGACCATCGGCGTCCCGCGCGCGGCCATGGCGGCGGCTGCGTGCGGTGCGAGGCAGACATCGGCATCGAGGAAGAGGAGGTGCGTGCCGGTGGCGGCCTCGGCGAGACGGGCGCAGGCATGGACCTTGCCGGTCCAGCCCGGTGGCAGGGGCGGCGCCCGCAGCAGCCTGGCGCCGGGGTATCCCGTGACGATGGCGGCGGTGGCGTCGGTGCTGCCGTCGTCCATCACGATCACCTCGATCGCGCAGCCGATCGAGGCCAGCGCGGCTTCGACACAGGCGCCGATGTTGTCCGCCTCGTTGCGCGCGGGGATGAGGATGGAGACGCGCGTGCCGGGTCTCGGGGTGCCGTGCGCGGCTGGCGACCGGATCAGGTTGATCAGTCCGAAGATGGTCGGCAGAAGTGCGAGCGCCAGGGCGAAGTGGGCATAGTCCATCAGGGTTGCCGCGCCCGCGGATCGTGGTCCGGCGAATGGCGCAGCCGCTGCCAAAGCCCATAGACCCCACCCATCCCGCGCCCGCCTGCGACCAGCACGCGGAAGCGCCTGGGGTCGCGGGCGATGGCGTCCTGCGC
>NZ_JBFUIP010001097.1:0-581 GCF_056401815.1 Aminobacter sp. P4_D5
ACCAACAGCAGCACGCGGCCCGTGCAGCAGGTCTTCTTTACGGATTCGGCGCGCGCCAACTTCGGCCGCGACAGGCTGGGCAACGACGTCCTGGGCCCGGGCCAGTCGCGCGATTTCCGGACCGACGGCCCCGGCGCGCATGATTTCCGCATCGTGCGCGCGGATCGGTCCACCTCGGACCTGCGACGCGCGAACATCTGCACCAACACGCAGATCGTCATCACGAATTTCGGCGTCGAGGCCCGTTGATTCGCCTTCCGGTCGCGTCGGGGCCAACGGCCGCGCCTCGGAGTTCCGGCAGGTGAAGGTCCGCGCCGCAGGCCAGATCATCGCCACAGACCGAGGCCTTGGCGCCCTGATGATGCGATGCCCGTAACGGATTTCCCCTTCTGGACGGACGAGAAGCTCCGCATTCAGGACACCGACCTCAACGGGCATGTGAACAACGCCTCCATCGCGGCGCTCTGTGAGGCGGGGCGCGGCGAGATCATCTCCGTCGTGGCGGGCGAGYCGCGCTCGCGTCCGCTGGCCACGGCGCTCCGCCGCGTGACGATCGATTACCTCGCCGAGATCCATTACCC
>NZ_JBFUIP010001098.1:0-581 GCF_056401815.1 Aminobacter sp. P4_D5
GCTCGTGGCAATCCTTGGTGAAGCGCTTCGCGACGTCGATCAGCATGCCCTTCTTGATGTTGTGAAGGATCTGCTGGTTGCCGGTCTCGTAGCCCACCAGCAGCAGCCGCAGCCCGTTGGCCGCCATCACCTCCAGCGACTTGCGCGGCACATTGGCCTTCGCATTGCACGACCAGGTCACGCCGAGCTTGCCGAGCTCCTTCGCGATGGCCTCGGCGCGCGGAAGGTCGTCGGTGAAGGTGTCGTCGTCGAAGAAGATTTCCTTCAGCCCCGGGAAGTTCGCCAGGACGTACTTGATCTCCTCGATCACATGCTCGACCGAGCGCGTGCGGTAGCGGTGCCCGCCCACCGTCTGCGGCCAGAGGCAGAAGGTGCAGCGGCTCTTGCAGCCGCGGCCGGTGTAGAAGCTCACATAGGGGTGCTTCAGGTAGCCGATGAAGTACTTCTTGTAGTCGAGGTCGCGCTTGTAGACCTCGGAGACGAAGGGCAGCTCGTCCATGTTCTCGAGCATCGGGCGGTCCTCGTTGTGGACCAGCACGCCCTCGGCGTTGCGGTAGGAAATGCCCTTGATGGAGGAGAGC
>NZ_JBFUIP010001099.1:0-581 GCF_056401815.1 Aminobacter sp. P4_D5
CAGCCTGCCCTACGATCCCGTGGCGGCCTTCACGCCGGTCTCCCTCATCGGGCTGATGCCGATGCTGATCGTGGTCCATCCCGGCGTTCCCGCGCGGGATATCGGCGAGTTCATCGCGCTGCTGAAGGCCAATCCCGGCAAGTATACCTATGGTTCGGCGGGGCCGCGGACCTCCCCGCATCTCGCGGCGGCCCTTTTCTGCGACCAGGCTGGCGTGGAGATGGTGCACGTCCCCTATCGCGGCACCGGCCCGGCCGCGCAGGCGCTGCTGTCGGGCGAGGTGAGCATGGTGGTGGACAGCATCACGACCCAGCGCGGCTTCATCCAGGCAGGCCGCTCGCGCCCGCTCGCCATGCTCGGCCGCGCCCGCTCCGTCCTGCTGCCGGAGGTGCCGACGCTCGCGGAAAGCGGCTTGCCCGACTACGACTTCAACTTCTGGGCGGCGTTGTTCGGCCCGGCGGGCCTACCGGCCGCCGTGGCCGAGCGTCAGGCGCAAGCCATCCGCGAGGCGATGCGCGAGCCGGCGCTGGCGGCACGGCTGGTCGATCTCGGCGTCGAGGCCAAGGCCTCATCCCCTGCCG
>NZ_JBFUIP010001100.1:0-581 GCF_056401815.1 Aminobacter sp. P4_D5
CTGTCGTAGCGGAAGAGATGGGCATTGGCCTCGACGGAGCCGAGATCGTTGATCGCGACGAATTCGACGTCGTCGCGCCCGCTCTCGCAGGCGGCGCGGAGAACCAGACGACCGATGCGCCCGAAGCCGTTGATCGCGACCTTAACCGTCATTTGCTTCCATCCTGTGCCAGAAGTTTCGTAGCTGCCGCGACGACCGCGGCGGGCGTGATGCCGAAATGCTCGAAGAGCTTCTCGGCGGGCGCCGAAGCGCCGAAGCCGGTCATGCCGATGAAGGCGGAGTTGGCGCCGAGCCAGCGCTCCCAGCCGAAGCCGATCGCGGCCTCGATGCCGATACGCGGGGCGTCGCCGAGGGTGGCGGCGCGATAGGCCTCGTCCTGCTGGGCGAAGAGCTCCCAGGAGGGCAGGGAGACGACGGCGGCGGCGATACCCTGCTCGGCAAGCTGGGCGCGGGCCGTCATGGCGAGGCCGACCTCGCTGCCGGTGGCGATGAGAGTCACCGCGCGGGCGCCCTCGGCTTCCGCGAGGACATAGCCGCCGCGGGCGGAGCGGTTTTCGCCGGCATCGTCGCGCAACGCAGGC
>NZ_JBFUIP010001101.1:0-581 GCF_056401815.1 Aminobacter sp. P4_D5
GACGAGATGCAACCCGCCGAGCGCGAGGCTCGCGATCACCAGCGACGCCGCCGCGAGACGAGATGCAACCCGCCGAGCGCGAGGCTCGCGATCACCAGCGACGCCGCCGCGAAGGCCCAGCCCTGGTCCGACACGCCGAGCGCCACCAGCAGCATGAAGGCCAGCGTCAGCCCGGTCGCGAGCAACGCCTGCCTGCTGGCGGACGAGCGCATCATCACGGCAGGGCGGCGATGCCCGTGATCTCCACCCTCCAGTCCGGGTCCACCAGCGGCGCCTGGATCGTCATGCGCGCGGGCTTGTTGAAGGGGTCGAGCCACTTGTCCCAGGCGCGGTTCATCGCCGGGGCGTCGCGGATATCGGCCAGGACGATCTGGACGCTCAGCAGGTACTCCTTGCTGGTGCCGGCCACCGCCAGCAGCGCGTCGATCTGCCGCAGCACGTCAGCGGTCTGCCCCTCGGTGTCCAGGCTCGTATCGTCCGCGACCTGCCCGGCGAGGTAGACCAGGGCACCATGCACCACCACGCCGGAAAGACGCTCCTCCTCCGCCAGCCTCAGGATCATCGCTTCGTCTCCCTTCCAT
>NZ_JBFUIP010001102.1:0-580 GCF_056401815.1 Aminobacter sp. P4_D5
CGGCAAAACACCGCCCGGCATGGATAAATGGAGGCTAGGACCGGCGCGCCAAGCACGCCAGCCTTATCCCCTCGGTCAGCGCGGCGCTGCCGCGCCTTCCGCCGGAGCCGGAGCGGCCGGCGGAGGAACCACCGCCGGCGCGGGAGGTTGCGCTGCCGGGACGGCCGCCGCCGGGTTCGGCGCCGCGGCACGCGCTGGCATATCCCGGAAATAGCGGAAGAAGTCGCTCTCCGGTGTCAGCACCATGCGGGATTCACCGGTCGAGAAGACCTCCCGATAGGCCTGCATGGTCCGCCAGAACTGGAAGAACTCCGGATCGCGCTGGAAGGCCTCCGCGAAGACCCGGATGGCCTCCTGTTCGCCGGTGCCGCGCAGGATGGCGGCATTGGCTTCCGCCTCGGCCAGCAGGACCGTGCGGTCGCGCTCGGCCTGTGCCCGGATGCGAGCGGCGACCTCGAAGCCCTCGGCGCGGGCCTCGCGGGCGATGCGCTCGCGCTCCGACTGCATCCGGCTGAGGATGGCCTGGGTGTTCTCCTCCGGCAGGTCGGCTCGGCGGATGCGGACGTCGGTGATCTCGATG
>NZ_JBFUIP010001103.1:0-580 GCF_056401815.1 Aminobacter sp. P4_D5
TCATAGGAGAGGCCGAGCGGCGCAAGGTGCGAAAAGCCACGCTGAAACACGGGATCGAGCAGGCGTTGTGGCGGGATCCGGCCGAAGCTGGAAACGATCTCGGGATGAGACGTYGTCATGTTGCGGATGCCGCGCAGGCGCCGTGGGGCGGCCGCCAGGTGGGCATCCAGGACCGGACGGACGTCGTCGCCGAGCATGAGGTCGGCCATGCTGACGATGCCCGCCGCGATGCGTGGACCGCCATCTGACAGGGAAGCGTCCGCCACCGCGTTCACGAACTCCGTCTCACCGACGGGGCGCAGCGCGGACGGTCCGTCCGACCGATACATCGAGCGGCACTGGACGAAGACGGTGTCGGTGATGTTATGGCCGTCCCTCAGATCATCCCTGAGGTCCTCGGGCGTGTAGCGCTCGTGGGGGCGATGCCAGATGTGATGATGCGGATCGATGATGGGCAACTGCGCATCGAGGACTGGTTCCTGCACGGCGGCGAGCCAATCCTGGCGCACGGCGATATGAGGAGCAGGGAACTCCGCAGCCGTGATATCGGGCGGCATCGCCATTATACGGACTGCCCGTA
>NZ_JBFUIP010001104.1:0-580 GCF_056401815.1 Aminobacter sp. P4_D5
ATACCGGGGAGATCGCCGAGACCTCCATCGAACGCCAGACCGAGCTCGTGCTGGAGCAGATGAAGCTCTGCCTGGAGACGGCGGGGACCTCGATGGAGAACGTGTTGAAGTGCAACGTCTATTGCACGAAGCCGGAAAAGTTCGGCGCCATCAACGCGATCTACGCCCGCTACTTCCCGGAAGACCCGCCGGCGCGGATCTTCATCACGGTGCCCTCCTGGTTCGGGCCCTTCGACATCGAGATGGACTGCATCGCCGCCATCTAGGCGCTTCGCCCCGGACGCGCGATGTTCCACGCCGATCAGGATGGGGAACGTCATGCGGGTTCTGGTGCTGGGCGCAGGCGCGCTGGGCGGTTATTTCGGCGGCCGCCTGGCCGAGGCCGGCGGCGACGTGACGTTCCTCGTCCGTCCAGGGCGCGCCGCCGCCCTGGCCAAGGACGGGTTGGTCATCGAGAGCCAGTTCGGCAACGCGAAGCTGGCCGTGAAGACGATCCAGGCCGCGGAGCTGCGGCCCGGCTGGGACGTCATCCTGCTGAGCAACAAGGCCTACGACCTCGACGACGCCATCGCCACCATCC
>NZ_JBFUIP010001105.1:0-579 GCF_056401815.1 Aminobacter sp. P4_D5
GAAGATTCCATCGGCATTGGGCAGGCCCAGCTTCTGCTGGAGCAGTTGGACGTCACTGCCACGCGCTCCTCGCCGCAGCGTGGGCCGGCCGGCGGTGTCGACGGCCGGAATGAGAGTGGGCGGTAGTGCCGTGCCGCCCATGATGGCCGCGATCCCGGCGCGGAACTCGATCATGTCGAAGGTAGGGTCGATCTTCCTGCCCGCCGGCAGGGCGTATTCCTTGTGCCCGCAGCACATGATCGACCCCGCGCCGATCTTCGTCAGGATAGCGGCGATGCCGCGCCGGTAGGCGTCCATCTGCACCGGGGGCCAGGGATCGGAGGACAGTCCGGTGTTTTCCGCTTCGATGCCGATGAAGCTGGAATTGCCCGTCTCGATCCCTTGCCATCTCCCTGCGCCCGCATGGTTGGCGCGGCCGGCCGCCACCACGAAGAAGGTCCCGTCGCGGCCGAGGCAGAGTTGGGCGAGCGGGCCGGGAAGGTCGGACCGGCCGTTCGTGACAACGTTGAGGCTCGGCATGATCCCCGTCTCCGGGCCGGCCGTGTGGTGGCAGATGACCCCGCGGACCTGGCCCATCTC
>NZ_JBFUIP010001107.1:0-579 GCF_056401815.1 Aminobacter sp. P4_D5
TCCAGGAAGAGCGAGACGAATTCGATGCCAACGGCGGCATAGTGCTCGCGCCAGCGCGTCACGGGCTCGTTCTCGGTATAGGCAGAGGGGTAGAGCACGGTGACGTGATGCCCAGCGGCGGCGAAGACCTCGGCGGCGGCGAGGAAGGCGGTGCCCATGCCGCCGTTGCGGATGGGGCCGACGAAGTCGAGCGTCAGCAGGCAGATCCGATGGCGCATCAGGCCTCGGCCGAGACGAGGACCTGGGCGCCGTCGTCCCGCCATGTCAGTGGCGTCCAGCCGGCCTCGCGCAGCAGGCGGGCCAGCGCATCACGGCCCATGAACCACCACCAGGGATCGGCGAGGCCCAGGGCCTGCGCGGATTCCCGGGTCATGCGGCCGGCGGCGGCGCGGAACTGCGGCAGGGCGATGCCCATCGACTGGAGCGCGCCATCGAGCGCGGCGGCGCGGGCCTCGTCCAACTCGCCGGCATGCCAGAGCGTGTCCGGGGTGAATCCGGCGGCGGTGAGTCCCGGGACGTCCGGCACGATCTCCGTACGCAGGATCAGGCGTTCCGCGTCGATGTCATGCAAGGCGGCGA
>NZ_JBFUIP010001108.1:0-579 GCF_056401815.1 Aminobacter sp. P4_D5
GTGTGCGCGACGATGACGCGGTCGTAGCGGTMATAGACCTCGGGGTCGCGGATCAGCGACATGAAGGGGGCGAGGCCGGTGCCGGTGGCGAGCATCCAGAGGTTGCGGCCGGGCAGGATGTTGTCGGTGATGAGGGTGCCCACGGGCTTGCGGCCGATCAGCACCCGCTCGCCGACCTGGAGATGCTGGAGGCGCGAGGTCAGCGGGCCGTCCTGCACCTTGATGGAGAGGAATTCGAGGTGATCCTCCCAGGCCGGGCTGACCATGGAATAGGCGCGGACCAGCGGCTTGCCGCCGACGAGCAGCCCGATCATGGCGAACTGGCCCGAGGTGAAGCGCAGCGCGGAGTCGCGGCCGCATTTGAAGCTGAAGAGGCTTTCGGTCCAATGATGGACCCAGGTCACTTCCTCGGCGAAAAACCCCGGAGGGGCGCTGACGATGGGTTCGACGTCGATGTCCATCCGGTCGTTTTGGGGTGGGTTACGCTGCAGCGCAAGAAGAAGAATATGGACGCATGAGAGATTTCCAGCCACCGCATGACCCCGCCACGAACCCGCCTGTCGGGCCGAAGGTCGATCC
>NZ_JBFUIP010001109.1:0-579 GCF_056401815.1 Aminobacter sp. P4_D5
TGCCAATGAAGGCGATGCGATCCAGCCGGGTCATGATGCGGTCCCGGTGAGCCGCGCAGGTTCCGGATCGAAATCAAAGGCCGCGACGCCTTCCAGCAGTGCAGGAGCCAGTTCGGGACCGGGATAGGCGACCAGGGCCTGGAAACCCTCCTCATCGGCCTGGACGGCCGCGATCTCGGCGTCCAGGAACACCGCCTCGCCCGGTGCCAGCGTGAGGCCGCCGAACCGGGCCCCGCCGGCGAGGGCCAGCACCCAGGTCTCCTGCGAGGCTTCCAGGTGCCAGGCCGACATCGGAACGAGGTCGATCTTCTCGACGATGAAATGAGGATTGGCCGCGAGCAGCACCCGGCTTGCGCTGAGTCGCGAAGGCCGCGGTTGCGGCTCCGCCGGTGCCGCGTGGGCCGCCGCCACGCCGCGATCGATCTGCAACTCGCGGTGCCGGTCGAAGTCGAACAGGCGGAAGGTGGCGTCGCTGCGCTGCTGGATTTCGGCAATCACGAGATTGGCGCCGATCGCGTGGATGGTTCCCGCCGGAACCGTCAGGAAGTCCCCCGCCCGCACGCTCCGCCATTTCGTGAT
>NZ_JBFUIP010001110.1:0-579 GCF_056401815.1 Aminobacter sp. P4_D5
TCCTGGCAGGGCATCCTTGCCCCCGCCCGCACGCCACCGGCGATCGTCGCCGCGCTGAACCAGGCCATCGCGGCAACGCTCGCCGATCCCGCCGTCGCCGATCGCCTGACCGGCCTGGGCTTCACCATCACCGCGCTGCCGCCCGCGGAGTTCCGCGTCCGCGCCGCCGCCTCCAGCGCACAGGCCGCACCCGTCATCCGCGCCATCGCCGAGCGCTCGCCCCGAGGCTGAACCCATGACCGGCATCGCGGCGGAGCTCGTGGGGTGGGCTACTCCACGCGGATGTTGTTCGCCCGGATCACCTGGGCATAGGTGTCGGCGTACCGCCTGATCTCCGTGCCGAACTGCACGCCGGGACGGGCGAGGATGGTAAAGCCGGTCTCCTCCAGCCTTCCCTTCACCTCCAGCCGCGCCAGCGCCGCGATCCAGAGCGCTTCCAGCCGCGCCCTTGCCGTCTCCGGAACGTCCGAGCGCATCAGCAGCCCGAACCAGCTGTCGGACAGCACGAGGGGAAAGCCCAGCTCCGCCATGGTCGGCACGTCCGGTAGTTCGCGCGTGCGCGCCCCGGCCGAGATGGCG
>NZ_JBFUIP010001111.1:0-579 GCF_056401815.1 Aminobacter sp. P4_D5
GTCAGGCATCTTCGCCGCCAAGGCCGCCGGCCTGCACGTCAAGATCAACGCCGTCGCGCTGCGCGGCGTGAACGAGGACGAGTTCGACCGCATGCTCGGCTGGTGCGGCGAGCACGGCTTCGACCTCTGCCTCATCGAGACCATGCCCCTCGGCGAAACCGGTGAGGACCGCACGGAACAATTCCTGCCGCTGAGCGTTGTCCGCGCGAAGCTGAAGCAGCGCTGGACGCTGAACTCGACCGACTACGTCACCGGCGGCCCCGCCCGCTACTACGACGTGGCGGAAACGGGCACGCGCCTCGGCTTCATCACGCCGATGACCCATAATTTCTGCGAGAGCTGCAACCGCGTGCGGATCACCTGCACCGGCAAGCTCTACATGTGCCTCGGCCAGGACGACGACGCCGACCTCCGCGCCCCGCTGCGCGACGAGGAGTTCGGCGACGAAGGTCTGAAGACCGCCATCCTCGAGGCCATCACGCGCAAGCCGAAGGGCCACGACTTCATCATCGACCGCCGCCACAAGACGCCCGCGGTCGCCCGTCACATGAGCGTGACGGGGGGCTGATGCTGCAGGAC
>NZ_JBFUIP010001112.1:0-578 GCF_056401815.1 Aminobacter sp. P4_D5
TCATCACCTGTGGCAGCGTGGACGACGGCAAGTCCACGCTGATCGGACGGTTGCTCTACGATTCCCGGATGATCTCCCAGGATCAGGTCACGGCGCTGGAAGCGGATTCGCGACGCATCGGCACCCAGGGCACGGACCTCGATTTCGCGCTGCTGGTCGACGGGCTCGCCGCCGAGCGCGAGCAGGGCATCACCATCGACGTCGCCTATCGCTTCTTTTCGACCGACCGGCGCAAGTTCATCGTCGCCGACACGCCAGGCCACGAGCAGTACACGCGCAATATGGTCACCGGTGCCTCGACCGCGGACCTTGCGGTGATTCTGGTCGACGCGCGCAAGGGTGTGCTGGTGCAGACGCGGCGGCACAGTACTCTCGTGAAGCTGCTCGGCCTCCGCCACTTCGTGCTCGCGGTCAGCAAGATGGACCTCGTAGGCTATGACCGCACGATCTTCGAGGGGATCTGCGCCGACTATGCCGCCTTCGCGGCGGCCGCCGGCATCGAGGCGTTCAGGGCGATCCCCGTCTCCGGCCTCGGAGGCGACAATATCGCGGAGCCCTCAGCGAACATGCCCTGGTAC
>NZ_JBFUIP010001113.1:0-578 GCF_056401815.1 Aminobacter sp. P4_D5
TGCAGGCGATGCCGCAGGAATTCACGGCGTCCTGCTTCTTGACGATATGGGCGCTCGCGAAGCGGGTGAGGCTGATGTGCCAGGACATGGAAACTCCGATCCTCGGCCCTCGCCGTCGGGCGCACAACGAAACCCGAGGATGGCCTTAAGTCAACATTCCCATTCATGAATGATGCCGAAATTTCGGATGCGCCGCCGAAGGGCTGGGCCACCTGACGCCTTCCGCCTAGCCTTACCGCGCCGCAACCAGGGAGACGATCGCGTGAGCCAAGCCATTCACCCGTCGCTGGTCGGCAAGTACCTGTATTTCGGCAACCTCACCACCGGCGAACGGCAATATGCCTCCGGTCGCTTCATGGGCCTCGCCCTGGTTCCGCAGCACGGCCAGGAGATCCGGCACGACGCGCGGCAGCCGCTGCCGGTCGCTGACGGCACCGTGGAGAAGATCCAGTCGCAGGACGTGTTCGAGCACCTGCCCTATGACGAGCTGCCGGCGATCTTCGACGACATCCATCGCGCGCTGAAGCCGGGCGGGATGTTCCGGCTGAGCCTGCCGGACTACGGCTCGCCCTTCCTGC
>NZ_JBFUIP010001114.1:0-578 GCF_056401815.1 Aminobacter sp. P4_D5
CTGCTGGCCAACGGCCTCGCCCAGGCCGAGGCGCTGCTGGCCGGGCGCAACGCCGAGCAGGTGGCGGAGGACATGCGCCGGGCCGGCGCGGACGAGGCCACCATCGCCCGGCTGGTGCCGCACAAGGTCTTCCCCGGCGACCGACCCTCGGTGACCATCCTGATGCCGCGGCTCGATCCCTTCACGCTGGGGGCGCTGATCGCGCTCTACGAGCACAAGGTCTTCACGCTGGGCGCGGTCTGGGGGATCAACCCCTTCGACCAATGGGGCGTGGAGCTCGGCAAGGTGCTGGCCAATCCGCTGGTGCGCGAGCTGGAAGCGGGGGCCCGAGGTGCGGGGCACGATGCCTCGACGGCCGGGCTTCTGGCCGAGGTCCTGCGGCTGCAGGCCCAGGCCTGAACGAGCAGGGCGTGACCGAGCGGGAGAAGATGCTGGCGGGCCAGCTCTACAGCGCCGCCGATCCGGAGCTGCAGGCGGAGCTCGAGGCCACCGCCGCCTGGCTGGCGCACTACAACGCCGCCTGCGGCGATACGCCCGCGATCCGGCTCGCCCTCCTGCGTGAGCGGCTGGCCGAGGTG
>NZ_JBFUIP010001115.1:0-578 GCF_056401815.1 Aminobacter sp. P4_D5
CGGCCACATTGGCCGCCCCGCCGGTCCTGGCGCAGGAGGGCCCGATCCGCATCGGCGAGATCAACTCCTACTCGGCGCAGCCCGCCTTCCTCACCCCCTACCGCAACGCCTGGACCATGGCGCAGGAGGAGGTGAACGCCGCCGGCGGCATCAACGGCCGCCGCATCGAGACCGTCTTCCGCGACGATGCCGGCAAGCCCGAGGACGCCGTCCGCCACGCYGGCGAGCTCCTCAGCAACGAGCGCGTGCACCTCATCGCAGGTGGCTTCCTGTCCAATGTTGGCCTCGCCCTTGGCGATTTCGCCAACCAGAACCGCAAGCTCTTCGTCGCCTCCGAGCCGCTGACCGACGCGCTCGTCTGGTCCAKGGGCAACCGCTACACCTTCCGGCTCCGCTGCAGCACCTACATGCAGGCCGCCATGCTGGTGGAGGAGGCGGCCAAGCTGCCGCCGATGCGCTGGGCGACCGTCGCGCCGAACTACGAGTACGGCCAATCCGCCGTGCGCTGGTTCAAGGAGCTGCTGACCGCCGCCAAGCCCGGCTCGACCTACATCGCCTAGCAGTTCCCGGCGCTGGGC
>NZ_JBFUIP010001116.1:0-577 GCF_056401815.1 Aminobacter sp. P4_D5
CAGCGGCCGCGCCAGGATATTCGCGAAGATCAGGTCGAACGGATGCCCCTCGCGGATCGCCGCATGCCGGTACCCATCCGCCAGGATCACCCGCATCCGCCGCTTCAGCCGGTTCATCCCGACGTTCTCTTCCGCCACCCGCACCGACCACGGCTCGATATCCGTCGCCAGCGCCCGCGCGCCGGGGAACAGCTTGCACGCCCCCATCGCCAGGATGCCGCTGCCCGAGCCCACATCCAGCACGTTGCGCGGCGCGCGGTGCAGCCCCTCCAGCGCCATCAGGCACCCCTGTGTCGAGGCGTGCTCGCCCGAGCCGAAGGCCAGCCCCTCATCCAGCACCAGCGGAATGCGCCCATAGACCACGCCCTGCGGCACATGCGTGGGGCGGATGAGGAAGCGCGTGCCGATCGCCTGCTCCGGAAAGGCCTCGACCGTCCGCGCCAGCCAGCCCTCCGCCTCCACCGGCCCGCGCTCCAGCACCGCCTCGTGGCCCGAGAGCCCCGCCGCCAGGGCCAGCGCCGCGTTCAGGCAATCCTGGTCGGCCAGCGCCTCGCGCACGGCCTCGATGCGCCAGGTG
>NZ_JBFUIP010001117.1:0-577 GCF_056401815.1 Aminobacter sp. P4_D5
GATCTGGCGGCTGCTTCATTGGGTCTTTTTTGGTGGCGGAATGGACAATAGGTTCCGATCCTTCATGAAGCTGAACAAGCTTTCGGCCAAAGCCTGCGCAATGCCGTGCGGCATCGTCAGCGTGCCAATCTCCTGCACGAATGCATCGCCGCCGTCCCAATTCGCGCGAACGCTGCCGAGCGAGAGTGAGAGGTTGGGCCCGTTCAATCTCACGCCGATAATCCAGTTGCTGAACACCTCCGGCGCGCCGGGGTTTGACGCAATGCGGAAGGCTACTGAGGGGGATGGTGTTTGGGCTGATCCGCCTCCTTCGTCCGGCGGCGCGAAGCTAATTAACAGCTGTCCACTTCCCATTTCACTCATGTCTCMTGCCTTCGCTCTGTGCTTCATGTGTCTGTCCTCGCGACGATGGAGACCGGACCTAGCTCCCGGACCTCGCTGACGCGCCGGCGGCCCATGCCCATGAGCGCCGAGGCCCCACGAAGCGACCCTCTGTGCCGTTCTCGAGCAACCGATGCCCGAATCGTCCCCATCCTCAGCCTCTTCCCCCACGCCCAGCCGCATGGGTGGCCCGTGC
>NZ_JBFUIP010001118.1:0-577 GCF_056401815.1 Aminobacter sp. P4_D5
TCGCCAGGGCGCTTGGCGCGGGAGCTCCGCGCAGGCGCTCTTCCCAGGCCTCGGCGAGCGCATCGAGCTGCCCGGCGCTGCGGGCCGAAAGAAGGAGCGGCGGCGCCCCGCGCCCAGCGGACCGGGCGGGCTTCAGCGCCGCGTCGGCGCGAATCTCATCCCCGCGCCCCTGCATCCCATCATCCGCGCGCCCCAGCGCGACGCAGGCATTCGTCCCGCCAAAGCCGAAGCTGTTCACGGCGACGGCGCGACCGCGGAAGGGCATCGGCGCGGTGGCGGGGAGGAGCCCGTAGCGGTCGAAGGGGATCGCGGGATTGGGGGTCTCGGCGTGCAGCGTGGCGGGGATGCGCCCGCTCTGCAGCACGTGCAGGCCCTTGAGCAGCCCGACCAGGCCGGAGGCCGCCTCGGTGTGGCCGATATTGCTCTTCACGGACCCGATGGGCAGCGGCGCGCTGCGGCCCGCCGTCGCGGCGCGGGCGATGGCCGACGCCTCGATCGGGTCGCCGGCCGGTGTGCCGGTGCCGTGCGCCTCGAAATAGCCGAGCGCCTCCGGCTGCAACCCGGCGCGCGCCAGCAC
>NZ_JBFUIP010001119.1:0-577 GCF_056401815.1 Aminobacter sp. P4_D5
GCCCGAATAGAGGCCGGCCCCCCAGGGCCTCTGCGGCCCGCGGCATGAATCGGCCGCGCAAAGGGCCCCATGGCTAGCCCTCCACCCGACCGATAGGTAGGTTCCGGCCAGTTTTCACGGCAGTGCAGCAAAGAAGGCGCAACGGGCAATGAAGCTCCTCGTCCCGGTCAAGCGGGTGGTCGATTACAACGTCAAGGTCCGCGTCAAGGCGGATGGAACCGGCGTCGAGACCGCGAACGTCAAGATGTCGATGAACCCCTTCGACGAGATCGCCGTCGAGGAAGCGGTGCGCCTCAAGGAGAAGGGCATCGCCACCGAGATCATCGCCGTCTCCGCCGGCCCCGCCGCGGCCTCCGAGCAGATCCGCACCGCGCTCGCCATGGGCGCCGACCGCGGCATCCTCGTCGAGCATGACGGCGTGCTGGAGCCGATCGCGGTCGCCAAGCTGCTCGCGGCCCTCGTCGCCAAGGAATCGCCCGAGCTGGTGATCCTCGGCAAGCAGGCCATCGACGACGACATGAGCGCCACGGGCCAGATGCTCGCCGCCCTGCTCGGCTGGCCGCAGGCGACCTTCGCC
>NZ_JBFUIP010001120.1:0-576 GCF_056401815.1 Aminobacter sp. P4_D5
ACCTCAACCTGGTGCAGGAGCCGCGCTGAGCACGCGCGCCACGGCCTCGCGCCACTCGGCCTTGCGGCAATCTGCCTCCGGCCGCGCCATGTGCGGCTGGAAGCGCCGCTCGCGCCGCCAATGGGTGGAGGCGTCGCCGGGCGGCGGCACCAGTCCCGCCTGCAGGCCCGCGAGATAGGCCGCGCCCAGCGCCGTCGTCTCCGGCACCACGGGCCGGTCCACCGGCGCGCCGAGGATGTCCGCGAGGAACTGCATGGTCCAGTCGCTGGCCACCATGCCGCCATCCACGCGCAGCACCGTATGGCCCATCCCGGGCCAGTCGCGGCGCATGGCGTCGATGAGATCGGCCGTCTGCAGCGCGACGCTCTCCAGCGCGGCCCGACAGATCTCCGCGCGGCCCGAAGCCCGCGTGAGGCCGAGGATCGCCCCGCGCGCCTCCGCATCCCACCAGGGGGCGCCGAGCCCGGTGAAGGCAGGCACGAGATGCACGCGCTGCGCGGGATCGGCCTTGGCCGCGAGCTCGCCCGCCTCGCTGGCCCTGGCGATGATGCCCAGCCCGTCGCGCAGCCACTGCAC
>NZ_JBFUIP010001121.1:0-576 GCF_056401815.1 Aminobacter sp. P4_D5
CGGCGGGACAGCGTCATGGCGGTACTCCGTGGATTCAGATGACACCCGGCGCGGCGTCGGGATCGACCGCACGGATGACGAAGGTTTCGACCTCGGGCGAATAGGCGTCCCACAGCGTGCGCAGCGCCGAGATGGCCTCGGGCGCCAGGTCCACGCGCAGGTCGACCAGCGGGAAGACCTCGCGCTCCATCACGAGCAGCGCGGAGGAGATGACGGGGCGGCCCTCGCCGCCCGCGGCCTCGCCGGCYTCCATGGCGYGCAKCAGGCGCTCGGCCAGCGGCTCGCTCTCGCTATCGAGGAAGGCGGCGGCCATGGCGGCGGGCACGCGGTCGTTGGCAAGGATGTTCCCCATTGCCACGCAATCCTTCACATGCACCGCGTCCTTCGCCGGCTTCACCGCCGCGCCGTCGAACTGCGCCGTGCGGCCCTGGGCGTCGATGCAGGCGAGCTGCCGCCACTTGTGGTGCGGCGTGCTGGCCACCAGCGCAGCCAGCGTCTCCTCGGCGGAGCAGCCGCTGGCCAGCAATTCGAGCCCGCGTGGCCCGAGGCGCGGATCGGTGCGGTGCTGCGTGAGCA
>NZ_JBFUIP010001122.1:0-575 GCF_056401815.1 Aminobacter sp. P4_D5
TCGCCGGCCATGGCGGGGGCGAAGAGCTGCGCCTCGTCCACCACCACCATGACCGGGCTCCAGGCGTCGCGGTCGGCGTCGAAAAGCCCGCCGAGGAAGGCGGCCGCACAGCGCAACTGCTGCTCGACCTCCACGCTGTCGAGGTTCAGAATCACCGAGACTCGATGCCGCCGCGCCCGGTCGGCCGCGCGGGCCAGGGTGGCCTCGGAATGGTCGGCGGCGTCGATGACGAGATGGCCGAAGCGGTCGGCCAGGGTGACGAAATCACCCTCGGGGTCGATCACCACCTGTTGCACCCAGGGCGCGCTCTGCTCTAGCAGCCGCCGCAGCAGGTGCGACTTGCCGGAGCCGGAATTGCCCTGCACGAGCAGGCGCGTGGAGAGCAGCTCCTCCAGGTCGAGCGTCGCTGACGCGCCCTGGCGCGTCTGGCCCATCTCGATTCCGATCGTCATGGTCCAATGGTCACGGCAGGAAGGAGAACATCAGGAAGGCCAAGAAGATGGAAAGGTGGACGACCCCCTCCAGCACCGTGGTCCGCCCGGTGTTCAGCGTGATGGCCAGCATCAGGAAGGTGG
>NZ_JBFUIP010001123.1:0-575 GCF_056401815.1 Aminobacter sp. P4_D5
GATCATGAGCATCCTCCAGATCAATCATGAGCAGCCGCCCTTCAACAACCCGGCGATCCGGCGCGCGGCCCAGCTCGCGATCAATCAGGCGGATGTGGTGGCCTCCCTCGGCCTGCCCGAAGGGCTGTACATGCAGCGTTGCCTGGCGCTCTACATGTGCGACACGGCCGGCCAGAGCGATGCCGGGACGGAGATCTTCCGCGGCGCCGGCACGGCGCGGGCCCGCCAGCTCCTGCGCGAGGCAGGCTACGCCAACGAGCCGGTGGTCTTCCTGCATTCCGAGAGCTCGGCACTGCTGAACCCGATGGGCCTCGTGATGATCGACCAGCTGCGTCAAGCCGGGTTCAACATGCAGACCGCCACCTCCGATTACGCGACGGCGGCGTCGCGCCGGCTAAACCGCGGGCCGGTCTCGGCCGGCGGCTGGAACCTGATGAACGTCATCTGGAACGGCGTGGATCTGGTCAATCCGCTGGCCAATCCGGGCATCGCCTATAATTGCCAGGATATCCCGAGCTGGTTCTGCGAGGCCCGGCAGACGGAATTGCTGCGGCAGGCTGCGGGCGCCCGGACGC
>NZ_JBFUIP010001124.1:0-575 GCF_056401815.1 Aminobacter sp. P4_D5
CTCCAGGGCCTGCATGCCCGAGCGCGAAAGGCCGTGGAAGCCGGCGCAGTCTGGGACGCTTCCATCTTCAATGCGCAGCAGTTCCTGGACGTACCGGGGCTCGGGCAGGTTGTGATGGCCTATGGCAATGCCCGCTCCGAGGCGGCCGAGGCCCTCGTGGCCGGACTGGCGGCGGATCTCTGGGCTGCGCGCGCGCGCCTGATCGGCGTCTATCCCAGCCTCGAATCCTGCCTGGCCCGCGCCATCGCAGGCACGCCGCGTCCGCTCATCCTGGGCGACCAGGGCGACCGCGTGGCGGCGGGCGCCCCGGGCAACAGCACCTATATCCTGCACGCCCTGCTGAAGGCCGAGGCAGAACTGCCGGCCATCGTCCCGGTCACCGATGCGGCGGCCGTGTCCGCTTGCCGCGCCGCCGGTGTCGGTGCCACGGTCACCGTGACCCTCGGCGCCCGCTACTCCACGGTCGCGCCGCCGCTGACACTGACCGGCGAGGTGATCTCGGCGGGCGAGGGCGCGACGCTCATCTACGAGGGGCCGGCCGAGAAGGGCCAGCGCGCGAGCGTCGGTCCCTATGC
>NZ_JBFUIP010001125.1:0-575 GCF_056401815.1 Aminobacter sp. P4_D5
CCGCTTAGGGCGCGATCAAGGCGCTCGGGGGATGACGATGCGGCTTCTCGCTGTCGTGCTGCCCTTGCTCGTCGCGCCGCTCGCCGCCGCCTGGGGCTTCGACGAGCAGGCGGCGATGAGGTTTCTGCATCTCCACGGGCAGGCAGAGCCCCCGCAAGGGTCCATGGCCTGCGGTGCGGCAGCCGCCTGGGGCGACCCGGCGGAGGGCCTGCACGTCGTCGCCGTGTCCCGGGATTCGGACGAGGTGCTTGTCGCGCTGATGCGGGAGAGCGACGCCGCGCCCGTCATCGCCGCTGGCCCGGCGAGCTTCGAGCCGATCAAGATCGACCCGACCTGGGGCTGCATCATCACCGTGGTCCGGCTGGCGCCGCTCGGCGGGCAGCCTGTGATCTCCATCGAGTTCGGAAATGTCTATGTCTCGACCGGCCGATCGACCTCCACGCGCGCGCTCCAGCTGCTGTTGCGCAACGGCGACCGGTTGCAGCCGGTCTTCGGATCGACCCTGGAAGCCTCGCATTCCGAGGATATGGGGCGCGGCCGGCGCCGCAGCTGGACCCGCCGCTATGTCGTCGTGC
>NZ_JBFUIP010001126.1:0-574 GCF_056401815.1 Aminobacter sp. P4_D5
CCTCCTCCTCGTGCAGGCGATCGTCGGGGATGAGGATGCTGATGTGCCGACCCACGGCCTCGGCCGCCGTGAAGCCGAAGAGCCGTTCGGCACTGGCATTCCAGCTGGAGATGACGCCCTCCAGAGACTTGCTGAGGATGGCGTCGTCCGAGCTCTCGACGATGGCGGCGAGCCGGGCATTGGCCTCCTGCACCTGGCGCGCCGCCTCCACCCCGCCGCGCGCGGCCTCGATCAGCCGGGTATTGTCGATGGCGATGGCCGCATGGGCCGCGATGGCCGCAACCGTCTGCTCGGCTTCCTCGTCGAAGACGCCCGGCTCGTCGTGAGCGATGAAGATGCCGCCCAGCACCTCGCCCGTGCGCGAGATGACGGGCACGGCCAGATAGCTCACCACCGGCAGGTGGCCCTTGGGCATGCCGAAATAGGGCTCGTTCTTCCCGAAGCGCGGATCCTGCCGGATGTCGTCGGCGCGGAGGATGCCGGTTCCGTCGAAGGTCGGCGCGAAGATCTCGGTGTTGCGCGGCATCGGGAAATTCTCGAAGGCCGAGCGTGGGGCGCCGGACAGCGTATAGAG
>NZ_JBFUIP010001127.1:0-574 GCF_056401815.1 Aminobacter sp. P4_D5
CTCTGCATCTGGGGGCGGGAGGCGTCCAGTTGGAGGGGCGGGGCCCGTCGCCGTGCAGGCACCACGTGACAGATGCGACAGGAAACCGGTGGCCGCAAATGATTTCCTGAGAATATATTTCCTTCGAAGAACTAAGGAGGCGCGGCGATGGCTTCGATGGTCATTCACGACCGGCGGCTGACCGGCGATACCCCGGCCTACTATAACTTCGTCATGCAGGTGAACATCCGTGTCTCCATCCGCCACATCGTCGAGGTGGTGGCACGGCGGGCCCGGCAGGTGCGCAGGCTGAACCGCCTGCACATCCTCTGCCACGGCTACGAGAACAACTGGGACCTGGGTGGCCGGATGTGCCTGCCCGCGGCCCATGGCGGTTTCGGCCTGCAGCTCGGCACGGAGGGGCTGAGCCTCTTCAACTATGGGCTGACCTCGGCCTGGAAGGGGCTGGTGGACGAGATCGTGCTCTTCGCCTGCGCGCCGGCGGACACCTACCGGGGCAATGTCGGCACCTGGGGCGACGGCCGGCGCTTCTGCGGCTACCTGGCGCTGACCACGGGCGCGCGGGTCATCGCGG
>NZ_JBFUIP010001128.1:0-574 GCF_056401815.1 Aminobacter sp. P4_D5
CCAGCGCCTCGATGCGCCGATAGATCTCGGCCAGCGCCGCCGGATCGCCCGCGTGGAAATGCGCGCCGCCCGTGCCTTTGGCGATGGCCTCCAGCGTCGCGACATCCAGCGCCGCCTCGCCCACCGTGGCGGGGTCGCCGAGCGAGACGGTGTAGATCTTCACGCCCAGCCGCCCCGCGATCTCGGCCGCGCGGACGGGCGGCACGCGGCCACCGGTGTCGTTGCCGTCGGTGAGCAGGACCATCAGCCGGCCCGTGACCTCCGCGCGCTCGAAGCTCTGCGCGGCCAGGCCGATGGCGTCGCCGATCATGGTCTGTGGGCCGGCCATGCGGGGAAAGGTCTCGTCCAGTAGGCCCAGCAGCGCCGTGTGATCCGCCGTGAAGGGCGCCAGCACGAAGGCCGCCGTGCCGAAGACGATGAGGCCGATGCGGTCGCGCGGGCGGTCGGCGATGAAGCCCTTCAGCACCGCGCGCGCGGCGTCGATGCGGGTGGCGCCCGCCATGTCCGGCGTCTCCATCGAGCCCGAGAGGTCGAGCGCCAACAGCACGTCGCGTCCGCCGGTCTCGCGCGTCAC
>NZ_JBFUIP010001129.1:0-574 GCF_056401815.1 Aminobacter sp. P4_D5
GCCCAGCAGCTGTTCGAGAAGTATCTGCAGCTGGGTCGCGATGCGACCGGCGGCGGCGACCGCGTGGCGGCCGAGGGCTATTTCCAGCATGCCGAGCACTACTTCCGCATCCTGGGCGCCATGAACGCGGCGCAGCAGCAGGCCCAGCCGCAGCAGCCGCAGGACCGCCGCTACCGCGATCAGAACGACGGCTACCGCGACCAGGGTGACGGCTACGGTCCGGAGAACGGCCAGGGCCAGGAGCAGGGCGAGGGCGGCGACGCCAACGGCCATCCCAGCCTCGAGGCCGAGCTGGCCGGCGAGGCGGAGACCCTGCCCATGCCGCAGCTCCGCCGCCCGGCATCGGAAGAGCCGGCGCAGTAAGTCAGGCCTCTTTCGAGGCCTCTCTCAGGGCAAAGACGCGCAGCCGGCTGGCGAGGGGTTCCTCCGCCCCGGCCCGTGCGGCGTCCTGCTCTGCGATCACGGCGGCGAGGGTGGTGCCCCGCCGCGTCGCCGCCTGTTCCAGCACGGCCCAGAACTCCGGCTCCAGCGCGATGGATGTGGCATGCCCTGCGAGGCGCACGCTGCGCTTGGC
>NZ_JBFUIP010001130.1:0-574 GCF_056401815.1 Aminobacter sp. P4_D5
CTTCCGGCATGAGCACCACGGAACCGTCCGAATCCCGGGAGATCCGAACGATCCCGCCGCGCGGCAGGGCCTCGGCGGCCAGCAACGCGGCGGAGAGCACCAGCCGGACGCGCCCCGGCGAAAGCTGTGCCGCGGCCGCTGCCATCACGAAACGCACGCGGTGTGCCATGGGCGCGCCGAGCAGCAGCGGGGCGAGCTCCGTCCAGGCCAGCTCGTCGCTGGAGCCGAAGGCGGCGGCGAAAAGCTTCAGCCTGGCGCCGAGCTCGTCGGTCGTCTCCGTCAGAATGTCATGCGCCGCGGGGTCCGCGGCCTGCGGCAGCAGGGCGATGACGCTGGCGACCGGCGATCCGAGGTCATGGCAGATCCGCGAGGCGGTCAGCTCGGCGAGGCGCGGGTCGGTCGACATGATCAGGCTCTCTTTCATTCTGAAAACGGGCTCCGGTGGCGGCCCCAAAGATGCCAGCGCAAGATCCGGGCCAGATTCGGCCGCCGCCGCAACCATGCCGCCCCTTCCTCGTCCCGCGATGGTTGCCGGATTCTTTAACTCCCCGGACGACTTATGCACGGCCCGTCC
>NZ_JBFUIP010001131.1:0-574 GCF_056401815.1 Aminobacter sp. P4_D5
CTTCTCGACGGTGCTGTGCTCGAGCACGCGGCGCAGCACGCCGCCGTCGCCGGCGCCGATGATGAGCACGCGCTTGGCCGCGCCATGCGCCAGCAGCGGCACATGCGTCAGCATCTCCTGGTAGACGAACTCGTCGCGCTCGGTGATCTGCACGACGCCGTCCAGCAGCATCACGCGGCCATGCGTGAAGCTCTCGAAGATCATGATGTCCTGGAAGTCGCTCTTCACGCGAGCCAGTTCGCGCTTGATCGCGAAGCGCTGGCCCCATTCGGCGYAGAGGGTCTCGTTCACCCAGGAATCGGTCATGGTCTCACCTCATCGACAGGCGGGGGTCAGAAAGAAGAAGGGGCCGGACGTTGCCGCCCGGCCCCGTTCGCATCTAGCTCGGATTTATGTCAGCCGATCAGGCCGCGCTTGTGCTCGGAGAGTTGAACGTTGTCCGGCAGGAAGCCGCGCCGCAGCACCGGGATCGCCTTGTACGGGTCGCAGTCGCCGCAGACGAAGATGTCCAGCGCCGCATAGTCCCGCTCCGGCCAGGTGTGGATCGACACATGGCTCTCGGCCAGCACCAGCA
>NZ_JBFUIP010001132.1:0-573 GCF_056401815.1 Aminobacter sp. P4_D5
GTAGAACTCGTCCGGCGTTGCCATCAGCTCCCGGTGCGAGGCGTTGGCGACGAGGATGTTGGCATCGCGATCCAGCAGCATCACGAGCGCGTCCACGCCCTCGATCACCTCGCGCAGCAGGGTGCGYTCGSYCTCSAGYTCYKCCTCGCGCTSCTTSAGCGSSGTGATGTCGCGGTAGARGCCGAGCAGCCCCCCATCGGGCAACGGGCGCGTGTTGAACTCGATCCAGAAGCCGCCCGCCGTCAGGCGCACGTAGTGCGATCCGCCGGGCTGGCGCATGAGCGCCGCGCGCTCGGCCACCAGCGCGTCCAGCCCCTCGGGCGTCGCGGGCGGCGGGCCGAAATCGCCGCGCTGGGCCTGGAAGCGCAGGATGTCCTCGGCGCGGGCACCGGGATAGRCCACCTCCTCGGGGAGGGCCTGGAACTCCATGAGCTGGCGGTTGGCCACCCGCCACCGGAAGTCGGCATCGTAGAGCATGACGCCGTCGGGCAGGTTGTCGATGATCGTTGCGAGCATCGTGCGCTCGTGCGCAAGGGCGAGCTCGGTGGTCTTGAGCGCGGTGATGTCGCGGAC
>NZ_JBFUIP010001133.1:0-573 GCF_056401815.1 Aminobacter sp. P4_D5
ATCAACCGCCGTCGCCTACTGCTCGGGCTTGCCTCTGCCTCCACTGCTGCCGCAGTCGGCGCGATGCCTGCGCCTGCACTTGCAAGCCCCGCGATTGCGGAGAACCCGCGATTGCTGGAACTGGCATCCAAACTTCCTGCACTGGTCTCTGCACACAACGAAGCTCAGCAGGCTCAGGATGCTGTCGAGGCGAAGTGGAACGCTGTCTGGCCATGGGCCCCTGACGAACTGACTGCGCTTGGAACTGCGCATCCCTGGGAAGGTAAGCAGCCCGGCGAGCCGGAAATGCGGGTGATGGGCGGTTATCTGTGGCGCAAGGGGGACGCCTTTCCTCGCCGCATCGTTGTGACGACGCGGAAGCTGTGGGGGGAATTCAACCTCGTCCGGTATCATTTGGGCGTCCTCCGCAAAGGCAAGCAGAAGAAGAGCGGCGGCAAAACCGAAGCCGCGTGGCGTGATGAACTCGCGCGGCTGGAGCGACAGCACGGCATCGCCGAGACCTACGAAAAGGAGTGCGCTCGGCTTAAAGGGCCAGCGACGGCCGAATACGAGACAAAATGGACGGTTACGCAC
>NZ_JBFUIP010001134.1:0-573 GCF_056401815.1 Aminobacter sp. P4_D5
GGCCCTGGCTGATGGAGATCAAGGGCATGGGGCGCGTCGCGGCGGGTAACCTGCTGCTGGGCGTGACCTTCGCGCTGGTGGTCGGGCCGGCCTTCGCGGGATGGGTGGTGAGCAGGGTCGGGCATCTGCGGCAGCTGCTGGTCGGCGGGCACCTGCTGGCGGCCGCGCTGATCGTCCTGTTGGTGGCGGGCGGGCCGCTGGCCTTTCCCGCCTGGGCGGACGGGTTGATTCTCACAGGCTTCGGCCTGTCGATCGCCTTCCAGATCCTGTGCTTCGCGCTGCTGCGCAGCCTGGTGAAGCCGGAGGAGGCGGGGCGGGCGCTTTCCGCCCAGAACATCTTCTTCTTCGGCGGCGCCGCGGTGCTGCAGGGGATCAGCGGCATCTCCGCGGGCTTCGGCGGCGTGGCGGCGGCGCTGCTGACCTTCGCGGCGGCGCTGGTGATCGCCTGCGGGCTGTTCCTGCGCTGGCAGCGCGCCTGACCGCGCGTCAGATCGTGATGCGATTCCGCCTTTTGTTTTGCCGCGTGATWCAGATCKRYGGCGCCTTCGCGCCTTCGATCATCACGCTTCAGGC
>NZ_JBFUIP010001135.1:0-573 GCF_056401815.1 Aminobacter sp. P4_D5
CGGCGATGGCGCGTGCATCGAAGGTGTAGAAGCGGCGATGCGCGGGGTCGTCGGTGGCGGCGAAGGGGTTGTGCTCCGTCGGCCGGACATAGCCGCTGACCGTGACATCACCCTCGGGCCGATCGACATTGCCGCCCTCCATGGGCGCCCAGCCGCGATCGACGAGGATCGGCGGCGCGCCGGGGCGGTCCAGCACGGCGATCAGGTTGGCGCCGAGAGTGGTGCCGCGCACCTCCAGCCCGAGCATGGCTTCGGCACCTGGGCGGAAGCGGCCGGTGGCGGCGATGCGGGCGAAGGGCGGGGTGTCGGCCGCGGGTTCGGCAGGCGGCCGTGCGGCCGCGCCCTGGAGCTCGGCGAGGATGCCCTGCTTCCAGTGCAACCGCTGGATCTGCCAGGAGCCGAGCCCGAGCAGCACGGCCAGGATGGGAAGGGCGATGAAGCTGGGCAGGATGATGCGCTGCCAAGGGACAGGGCGAGGGATAGGGCGGCTCAAGAAACGGTGCCCTTCGGACAGGCTTCCAGCCGAGGCCGGAAAAAATTTGGGCCGGCAGAGCCGGCCCAAACGATCAATGC
>NZ_JBFUIP010001136.1:0-573 GCF_056401815.1 Aminobacter sp. P4_D5
CGGCGAGCGTGCGGAGGAAATGGACGCGCTCGGCCTCGTTGAAGCTCCGATAGACGGCGGCCAGCTTGGCCGCGCGCGCCCGGGCCGAGACCTCGCCGCCGCGGCCAGTGAGGCAGGCCTGCATCTGGGCCGCGACATCCTCCGGCTCACCACGGCTGACGACGCGCTCCGCCATGTCGCGCCAGAGCCCGGTGACGCGGCGCAGCGCACGGTCCACCAAGGTTTCAGGCGCTTCGGGGGCGAGCGTATCGGCCATTTCGGTCTCCGGTTCCGTGCCAGATTAGTCTGGAAATATTCAGAAACAAAGCGCGATCCCTACATGAGGTGGCGGAATTCACCCGCAAGGTCCTCGGCGAGCAGGCCGGGGCCGATTTTTGTGGCAGCCGCGCCTTGTATCCAGGCAGCGGCGCAGGCGGCTTCGAAGGCCGGCACGCCCTGGGCGAGCAGAGCGGCGGCCAGGCCGGCCAGCACATCGCCGCTGCCGCCGGTGGCCAGCCAGGACGGCGCGTTGTGGTTGATGGCGGCGCGGCCGTCGGCGGACGCGATCACCGTGTCGGAGCCCTTGAGCAGGAC
>NZ_JBFUIP010001137.1:0-573 GCF_056401815.1 Aminobacter sp. P4_D5
TAGCGGAAGCGGCAGAATTCCGTGGCGCCGACCTCGAAGACCGGGCGGTATTCGAAGATCTCGAAGCCCTCGACCTCGACGAACCAGCGCCGCTTGGCGGCGGGGTCGGCGAAGGCCTGGAAGACGCGAGCGGGCGAGGCCTTGTAGTGGCGCTCCAGTCGGAAGGTGCTGTGCACGACGGGGGGAAGCTGGGTCATGGCGTGTCCTTTTCGGGTGGGGGGTCTTCGAGGAACTTTTCCAGCCGGTCGAGCCGACGCTCCGAGGGATGGCGGCGCGCCTCGATCCAGAGGGCCAACGGGTCCATGCCCGCCGGCTGCAGGCGGTAGTTGCGCACCCGCCCGACCTTCTCGCTGGCGACGATGCCCGCCTCCTCCAGGACCTGGAGGTGCTGCACGACGGCGGCCAGCGACATGTCGAAAGGGCGGGCCAGCTCGCTGGAGCTGGCCGGGGCGCGGCTCAGGCGCTCGACGATCGCCCGGCGCGTGGTGTCGGCCAGAGCGCGGAGGAGGTCGTCTATGGGCGAACGCTTAAGCATGAACTTTAGTATTTGGGCGCCGATCAGATAGTCAAGTC
>NZ_JBFUIP010001138.1:0-573 GCF_056401815.1 Aminobacter sp. P4_D5
GCCGAGAAGCTGCGCGCGCATTTCGGCGGCGACGAGCGTTACCGCCGCGTGGCCGCGCAACTCTCCGCCTGGGGCCGGGCGAACCTGCCGCCCGCCGTCTTCGACGCCCTGGCGACGACGTCCGAGGGCGTGCTCGCGCTGGAGCGCATGATGCAGGGCGGCGAGCCGAGCCTGGAACGCGATGCCTCGCCGCCGGCCGCGATGGACGAGGGCGAACTGCGCCGGATGATGCGCGACCCCCGCTACTGGCGCCAGCGCGAGCCGGAATTCGTGAAGCGCGTGACGGAGGGTTTCCGCAAGCTCGTGAACGGCTGATGGCCGGGAGGCCGATGGACGCTTCGGGCGAAGAAGCCCGAAGCGATCGGACTCCACCGATCCGGGGCGAGCGGCGCGCGATCCTCCGCGCGCCCGCCCCGTGAGGCCGCCGGTTCTCCTCCTCCCCTGGAACCGGCGGCCCGTGCCCGCCGCTGCGGCCTCGGCCATCCCCCTGGTGCGCGGCGGGCGCGCACCCTTTCGCCTGCGCAAAACCCAATACCGGGCGCGCGGGCGCCGGCGCGATGACGCGGCCCGATC
>NZ_JBFUIP010001139.1:0-572 GCF_056401815.1 Aminobacter sp. P4_D5
CCGTGTAGACCTCGAAGCCTTGCGAGGCGAAGGCGTCGATCATCGCCTTCATGTTGGTGTAGTCGCCGGAGCTGTCCTTCACGCCCTTGAACACGCCGGGGAAGGCCTTCAGCAGGCGGCCGATCAGGTCGAGGCTGAAGGGCACCGCGGACTGCTGCGGGAAGTTGTAGAGGTAAAGCGCCACGCCGCCGCCGACGCGCTTCGCCACCTCGGAGAAATAGGCGAAGAGGCCGTCGTCCGACGGGCCCTTGTAGTAGAAGGGCGGCAGCAGCAGCACGCCGCGGCAGCCGTGCTGCTTGGCATGCAGCGTGAGCTCCACCGTGTCGGTCAGGCTGGCGCAGCCGGTGCCCGGCATCATCACGGAGGCCGGCACGCCGCGGGCGATGAGCCCTTCCAGGATCTGCTTGCGCTCGTGCAGGCCGAAGCTGTTCGCCTCGCCCGTCGTGCCGAGGATGCCGAGGCCGTTGCAGCCATTGGCCAGCAGCCACTTCGCGTGCTTCGCCATGCGGTCGAGGTCGGGCGCGAGGTCCGGCGTCATGGCGGTGAGGACGGCGGCGTTCACGCCGCCGAAC
>NZ_JBFUIP010001140.1:0-572 GCF_056401815.1 Aminobacter sp. P4_D5
GAGATGAACAGCAGGTTGTCGATGCCGAGCACGACTTCCATGACGATGAGCGTCCCGAGGGCCAGCCAGGCCGCGGGGTCAGCCGCCAGTGTCATCAAGCCGCTCATCGATCGTCATGCCTCCCGGAACGGCACCTAACGGCCGCACCGGGAGAGCATCACGGACGCTCCCGCCCCGCAATGGGAAGGGAGCGTCGTCGCACTACATCCCCAGCGCGCGGCGGTAGAGGTCGAGCAGCGTTTCCTGCTCCTCCACCTCGGCCGGCTCCTGCTTGCGCAGGCGGATGACCTGACGGACCACCTTCACGTCGAAGCCGGCGGACTTCGCCTCGGAATAGATGTCCTTGATGTCGTCGCCGAGCGCCTTGCGCTCCTCCTCCAGCCGCTCGATGCGCTCGATGATGGAGCGCAGCCGGTCGGCGGCGATGCCGCCCACGTCGGAATCGGGGGCATCGGCCTGGCGCTTGCGGCTCGCCGCCGCTTCGTCGTCGGTATCGGACATGGAAACTCTCTCGAAAAACTGATCGGCGGAGGGAGGTAGCCCCTCTACCCGTGCTTGGCCATGGCCCCCTC
>NZ_JBFUIP010001141.1:0-572 GCF_056401815.1 Aminobacter sp. P4_D5
GCGCCCGGTTGGTCAGCGGATCGATGGAGGGCTGCGGGCTGGCCATTCCGGCGCGCAGCTCCGGCGGCACCCAGCGGGCATAGCCCGTGCCCCCCTGGGCGAGCAGGGCCAGCGCCCGGTCGTTGTGGCCCATATTGGCCTCGTGCAGGCCGCGGTAATGGGCGAGATCGGCGGTGGCCAGGGGTGAAGAGGCGCGCGGCGCGAGGGTCGCGGCCCGGTTGAAGAAGGCTTCCGCCTCGGGGAAGCGGCCCTGGTTGGAGAGCTGCAGCGCCAGGTAGATCATGGGCTGGAAGCTGTCCGGGGCATTCGCGCCTAGCGCGCGCTCCTGCAGCGCCAGGGCGGCGCGATAGGCGGTCTCGGCGGCGACGAAGCGCTCGGCCTGGTTGGCGTCGCGGCCGATGGCCATCAGGCTCTCGTACCGGCCGATATCGCCGGTGGAGAAGGCCTCGCGGGCCAGCCGCGCGGCCATCTGGTCGATGGCGGCCGAGGGCAGGCGCGCGGATTCGGCCGTGATACGGCCGGAGACGATCCCGATCGCGCGCTCGGCCGGGGCCTGGGCGGGCAGGATGCCC
>NZ_JBFUIP010001142.1:0-572 GCF_056401815.1 Aminobacter sp. P4_D5
CAATAGGCGCGTTCGCCTTCCGCCACGGAAACGCCTGCGGATAACGCTGCGCCATCCGCGCGTTGCCTTCCTCGAAGTAGGACGCGGGCACCGAGTTCGGGTTCCCGCCCAGTCGATAGCAGACTGTACTTCGTCCGGTGCATCCGAATCGCGGTGCGTGAGTGGAAATCGCCCGGTAGAATTGCCTGTCCGCGCCCCATCGGCTGTACCAGGCCGGCGCAAGCTGGACGATCACCTCGCGACGGATGCAGTAGGTGGAGGTGTCGACGAGATGCTGGCCCGGAGATAGGTCGGCCAGGCGCCAAGGCTCTCGCAATTGTCCTCGCAGACGTACTCACCGCTCAGGCGGTGAATCTTGCGCAGGCTGTGGCACCACGACCAGGCATGGCGTTCGCAGGCCTCGACCATGGAGGCGACATGGCCGGGCTCGTACCAGTTGTCCTGGTCCAGATAGAGGATGTAGTCGCTGTTCAGCAGATAGCTCACGGCGGCGTAGATGCGATGGCCGAAGAAGCCGTCCTGCCCGGTGTTCTGGGGAAGCTGCAGAGTCTTCACGGTGGGGAATCCGGAAA
>NZ_JBFUIP010001143.1:0-571 GCF_056401815.1 Aminobacter sp. P4_D5
GCTGGCACCCTCGCAGCGCCCTACGCCCCTGCCATCCGCTTCCTGCTGCTGACACTGGCGCGACGGGATGAGGTGTGCGGCATGACCTGGGGCGAGGTGGCGCCCGACCTCTCGACATGGACGCAGCCGGCCGGCCGAACGAAGAATGGTCGCGCCCATGTGGTCCATCTGAGCGAAGCGGCGCGCGCCCTGTTGCGCGAGCGGCTGGGCGCCAAACCGGGCAAGCCGCTGCCCTTTCTGCCCGGTGGCGATGTGCTGGTGTTCGGCTCCATGACGGCGGGGCGGCTGCGGCCGATCAGCGGGCATAGCTGGGTTAAGCGCGAACTCGGCAAAGCCATTGCCAAAGCGCGGGAGAAGGAAGCGGCCGACGCTGGGCAAGCGGCCGATGTGATGCCCGGCTGGGTGCTGCATGATTTCCGTCGCGCTGGCGTCACTTGGCTGGCCGGCGCCGGCTTTCCGCCGCATGTGGCCGACCGTCTGCTGAACCACTCGGCCGGGACGATTTCGGGCGTGATGAAAACCTATCAGCGCGCCGAGTTTCTCGCCGAACGCGCGACCGCCCTCGACGCCT
>NZ_JBFUIP010001144.1:0-571 GCF_056401815.1 Aminobacter sp. P4_D5
GCCGTCGCCTCGACGTCGGGCGTGCGCAGGTGAATGTGATCGAAACCGTATTTGACCATGGACAAGTCCTCCTCTGTCCCGCGGAGCATGCGGCAGGGTGGGGCGGTCAGCAATCTCCCCGGCGTCCGGTGGCCCAAAGCCGTGCGTAGGCAAAGTAGTGCTGCGGCTCGCTGGCGACGACCTTGGACCTCATCAGCAGATGCTCCCAGCCGGGGTAGGTCATGCGGCCGCGCATGGCCTCGCCGACCACGAAGGATGATTCCCGCCTGACGCGGAAGCAGATGCGGAATTCCTCATGGTCCGTCAGCGCCCGCCAGACGCGGGCGAGGGCAGCCTTGGGGTCGATGGTCTTATGGATTCGATCGCTCATCCGAAACCTCCTGGCTGCATGTTCGGTGCACGAGCCGGCGCGACATGCAGCCAGGAAGTCGCTCTTCAGTTGGAAGCCGCTACCAGCGGCGCGCCTCCTCGCTGCGCCGGCGATCGAGCTCCGCCTGGCGACGCTGCTCTTCCGCCGCCCAGCGCTGACGCTCGGCATCGTGACGGTTATACCCCTGCCCGGCGTGACGAT
>NZ_JBFUIP010001145.1:0-571 GCF_056401815.1 Aminobacter sp. P4_D5
ACCTGGCGCTATGACGGCCGCGTCTATCGCCGCTTCCGCTGCCGCGAGGTGGTGACGGAGGAGGAGGAGGGTGGCGCCGCCCGCCAGCGCGTGACCGAGGGCGCCTGCGCGGATTAATCCGTGATCCGCTCGATGCGGTTCACCTCCACCACCTCCCGCCAGCGTGCGATCTCGCTGCGGACATGGGCGACAAAGCGCTCGGGCGGGCCGCCCTCGGGCCGGGCGCCGAGGTCGCGCAGGCGGGTCTGCACCACCTCGTCGGCCAGCGCCATGTTGAACAGCGCGTTGAGCCGGGCCACCACATTGGCCGGTGTGCCGCGCGGCGCCATGTAACCGAACCAGGGCTCGATGACGGCGTTGGGCAGGCCGGATTCCTCCAGCGTCGGGACGTCGGGCAAAGCGGGATCGCGGGTCGAGCCGCTGACGGCCAGCGCGCGAAGCTGCCCGCCGCGGATCCCGCCGATCAGTGTCGGCGTGTTCTCGAACATCATCTGCGTATCGCCGGCCATCACCGCCTGCATGCCCGGCGCGCCGCCGCGGAACGGCACGTGGACCATGTGCAGGCCGAGCC
>NZ_JBFUIP010001146.1:0-571 GCF_056401815.1 Aminobacter sp. P4_D5
GCTGAGCTTCACCTCGACGCTGGAGCCCATTCCGGTCCTCGCCAAGAGCTGGACGATCAGCCCCGACGGCAAGGAGTACGTCTTCAAGCTGCAGGAGAACGTGAAGTTCCACGACGGCCACCCAATGACGGGCGAGGACGTGGTCTTCTCGATCATGAAGTTCCACATGGAGCTGGCGCCGCGCGCCCGCACGGTCTTCCTGAACATCGACACCTGCGAGGCCACCGACCCGCACACCGTGCGGATCACGCTCAAGAAGCCTTTCCAGCCCTTCCTGCTGATGTTCGATTCGACGGCCTGCTGCATCGTGCCGAAGCACATCTATGACGGCACGGACTACCGCACGAATCCGGCGAACCCCCGGCCGATCGGCACCGGTCCGTTCAAGTTCACGGAATGGCAGCGCGGCAACTTCGTCCGCCTCGACCGCTTCGAGGACTACTGGAAGCCGGGCCAGCCCTATCTCGACGCCATGATCTACCGCATCGTGCCGGACAGCCAGAGCCGCCGCCTCGCGCTCGAGAGCGGCCAGGTGATGCTCACCCAGGCCAACGACATCGAGCCCTTCGAC
>NZ_JBFUIP010001147.1:0-571 GCF_056401815.1 Aminobacter sp. P4_D5
AGCCCTACCTGTCCCAGGTGCGGGGCATGGGCGCCGACAAGGGCAAGATCCTGGCGACCACCATCGACCATCCCTGCGTGGTCGACACGCTCGCCTTCCAGCCCGCCTTCATCCAGGCAAATCCCGAAGCGGTCAGGCGCATCGTGAAGTCCTGGTACGACGCGCTGGCGATGATCAAGAGCGAGCCCGACCGCTCCTTCGAGATCATGGGCCGCCGCATCAATCAGACCGGCGAGCAGTTCAAGGCCAGCGCGCAATTCATCGAATGGCAGGACCAGGCGATGAACAAGGCCTATGTCGCCGACGGCCTGCCGCAGTTCATGCAGAAGGCGCACCTGGTCCAGCGCGAGACCGGCGTGGTGCGGCAGGACGTGAACCTGGGTCCGCTGCTGAACACCTCCTTCCTCTAGAGCATGATCGCTGCGGGTGGCATCGCCGAAGACGTGGATCATGCTCCCGGACAAGGGGCGTGGGCCTTTGCGGTGAGCTCTTGCGAACCGAAGAGGCTCCGGTGAAGCCACTCGTTCCCGTCTCGGCCGGCGCCCGGGTCCTGCTGGGCGCGGCCTTCTTC
>NZ_JBFUIP010001148.1:0-571 GCF_056401815.1 Aminobacter sp. P4_D5
GAGGTGCCCACCGTCGCCGAACAGGGTTTTCCGGGATTCCGCGCCAGCTCCTGGATGGGCTTTCTCGCGCCATCAGCGACCCCGGACGCCATCACCGCGCAGATCGAGCGCGACGCCCGCGCCGTCATCGCCGAGCGCGAGGTGACCGCGCGCCTGATGGCCGCGGGCTTCGAGGTCCGCAACCGCGGCCGCGCCGAATTCCGCCGCGACATGGAGGCGGACGCCGCGCTCTGGGGCGGGTTCATCCGGGATGCCGGGATCAGAATGGAATGAGCATGCCGCAGCTTCCGCGCCGGACCCTCCTCGCCGGCGGCGCCGGCCTCGTCGCGGCGTCCGCTGTCGCGCAGCAGCGTTTCCCCTCGCGTCCCGTTCGCATCATCGCCGCCTCGGCGCCGGGCGGGCCTTCCGATGTCTGTGCCCGTGTGCTGGCCGACCGGCTCGGTGCCATCTGGGGCCAGGCGGTCGTGGTGGAGAACCGTGCSGGCGCGGGCGGCAATATCGGCGCCGACCTCGTCGCCAAGGCGCCGCCGGACGGGCTGACGCTGCTGATGGCGGCTTCCAGCATCATCGC
>NZ_JBFUIP010001149.1:0-571 GCF_056401815.1 Aminobacter sp. P4_D5
GCATGTGCGGAATTGTCGGAGTTGTCGGCCGCGAGGATGCGGCGCCGCGTCTGCTTGATGCGCTGAAGCGGCTGGAATATCGCGGCTATGACAGCGCCGGCATCGCGACGCTGGTGAACGGCCATGTCGAGCGGCGCCGCGCCGAGGGCAAGCTCGGCAACCTCGCCGCCGTGCTGGAGGCCTCCCCGCTGCCGGGCACGACTGGGATCGGGCACACGCGATGGGCGACGCATGGCGCGCCCGTCGAGCGCAACGCGCATCCGCATGCGACGCAGCGCGTCGCCATCGTGCACAACGGCATCTTCGAGAACTATGCCGAGCTGCGCGAGGAGCTGGAAAAGCAAGGTCAGGTCTTCGAGACGGAAACGGATACCGAGACCTTCTGCCGGCTGCTCGACCATCTGCTGGCCGGCGGCGCGACGCCCGAGCAGGCCGCGGCCGCGGCGTTGAAGCGCGTGCACGGCGCCTTCGCGGTGGCGATGATGTTCGCCGGCGAGCACAAGACCTTGATCGCGGCCCGGCAGGGCGCGCCGCTCGCCATCGGCTTCGGCGAGGGCGAGATGTTCGTGGG
>NZ_JBFUIP010001150.1:0-571 GCF_056401815.1 Aminobacter sp. P4_D5
GAGCTGCTCCTCGGCCTTCTCGCGCTGGTCGATCTGCGCGAGCACAGCCGCATGCGCGCCCTTCAGCTCGGCGGTGCGCGCGGCGACACGCTCCTCCAGCGTCTCGTTGAGGCGGTGCAGCTGGGCCTCGCCCTCCTTGCGCTCGGTGATATCGCCACAGACGCCCACCAGCCGCGGCCGCCGGCCGTCGCGGTCCCGCACGAGACGGGCGCGGACCTCGAACCAATGGAGAGACCCGTCCTGCCAGGTGCCGCGGAACTCGATCGCGTCGTCGCCCCCGTCCTCCAGGGCTCCGCTCACCGCGTTCTCGACCCGCTCGCGATCCTCCGGATGAATGCTGTCCAGGACATCAGCATAGCCGAATGCCGACTCCCGCGCCCGGCCGAACAGGGCCTTGCAGGCGGGTGAGGCGGTAAGCTCCCGCGTCGCCAGGTCGAGCTCCCAGGAGCCAAGACGGCCTGCCGAAAGCGCGGTGGCCAACCGCTCCTCACTCTCATGAAGCGCCTCGATGCGCGCACGGGCCTCGTATTGCCGCTGCCGGCCCTTCAGCGCCGTACGCGCGACGCTGATG
>NZ_JBFUIP010001151.1:0-571 GCF_056401815.1 Aminobacter sp. P4_D5
ACGCTCTTCAACGCCCTGACCCAGACGGTCGCGGCGCAGGCGGCGAATTATCCCTTCTGCACCATCGAGCCCAATGTGGGCCGCGTGGCGGTGCCGGATCCGCGGCTGCAGGCCCTGGCGACCATCGGCAAGAGCCAGAAGATCGTCCCCACCAGCCTGGAATTCGTTGATATCGCGGGCCTCGTCCGCGGCGCCTCGAAGGGCGAGGGGCTGGGCAACCAGTTCCTGGGGAATATCCGCGAGGTGGACGCCATCGTGCACGTCCTGCGCTGCTTCGAGGATGGCGACGTCACCCATGTCGACGGCGCCGTGGACCCGAWCCGCGACGCCGAGACCGTCGAGACCGAGCTCATGCTCGCCGACCTCGACAGTCTGGAGAAGCGCGTCATCACGCTGCAGAAGAAGGGGCGGGGCGGCGACAAGGAATCCATCGCGCAGCTCGCGCTGATCGAGGCCATCCTGCCCGCGCTGCAGGCCGGCCGATCCGCGCGGACCGCCGTGCCGAAGGGCGAGGAGGGGGCCGCCAGCCGACTCGGCCTCATGACCACCAAGCCCGTGCTTTACGTCTGCA
>NZ_JBFUIP010001152.1:0-570 GCF_056401815.1 Aminobacter sp. P4_D5
CCGGCACGACCGCGCTCGCCGCGCCGGCGCTCGGCGCCTTCCCGGATCGGCCTGTGCGCATCATCGTGCCTTGGCCGCCGGGCGCCTTCGCCGACGTGGTTATGCGCTCCATCGCGCAGGCGATGCAGGGCCCGCTCGGCCAGCCCGTGGTGATCGAGAACCGSSCGGGCGCCACCGGCGCGCTGGGCACGGAATTCGTCGCGCGCTCGGCGCCSGACGGGCACACGCTCATCCTCGGCAATGCCGAGACGCATGCGATCAATCCGCTGGTCTACCGCCGGCTGGCCTACAATCCCTCGGACTTCCAGCCCGTCAGCCTCTTCGCCCGCGCACCCTTCGCGCTCGCGGTCGGCCAGGGCATGGGCGTGAGCGATCTCGCCGGCTTCCTCGCCAGGCTGCGCGAGGCGCCGGGCCGTGTCAGCTATGCGTCCTGGGGTGTCGGCAGCACCTCGCAGCTCACCATGGAGCTCCTGCTGAAGGCCACGAACCAGGAGGCGCTGCACGCGCCCTTCACGGGACAGGCGCCCGGCATCACGGCAGTCATCGCGGGACAGGTGGACTGCATGTTCC
>NZ_JBFUIP010001154.1:0-569 GCF_056401815.1 Aminobacter sp. P4_D5
CGTCACCCTCCCCTGCGCCCGGGTGCAAGACCAGCGAGGAGCTCAGTCCGGCCCGGCTTCTTCAAGAGGATGAGGGCAATCCTGGGGCGTGTCCAGTTGAATGCGTTTCCAGAATAAATCACGCCGCTTGTTCAGCAACGGCTCGGTTCAGGACTGGCCCTACCGTCCCTTGAACACCGGCGCCCGCTTCTCCCGGAAGGCCGCAAGCCCCTCCTTCAGGTCCTCGCTCTTCTGGCTGGCCTTGGCGCGCGCGAGGGCGCCGGCCTTGTCGAACTCCTGCCGCGCGATCTCGTTCAGGCTGCGCTTCACCCCCTGCACCGCGAGCGGCGCCAGTGAGGCCAGCCGCGTCGCCAGTGCGTCCACGCGGGCGTCCAGCTGATCGGCCGGCACCATCTCGGTGAGATAGCCGATCGCCAGCATCTCGGGCGCGAGGATCTTTTCCGCCGTCAGGAACAGCTTCTTCGCCGCGTTCAGCCCGAGGCGGCTTGCATAGCGCTGCATGCCCGAGGGGTAGTAGTGCACGCCGATCCGCGCGGCCGGCATGAACATCTCGCAGCTCTCGGTGCCGA
>NZ_JBFUIP010001155.1:0-569 GCF_056401815.1 Aminobacter sp. P4_D5
ACGCGAACCCCGCGCTCGATCGCCTGGTACACGAGGCGCTGCGGACTATGGACGATATCCGCCGCAACATGCTCCTCGCCGAGGCCAGCCGCCTCGCCTTCGAGGATGCCGCCATCCTGCCCCTGCACCACGAGGTCTCCGTATGGGCCGCGCGGCGCGAGGTGACCTACGAGACCCGCAACGACCAGTACACCCTCGCCATGGGCGTGGGACGGAGCTGAAACCGCATGACCGACGCACCCGACATCGCCGGCGAGGCCAAAGCCCGCGCGCTCTACGATCTCGGCCCCACCGCGATCTTCGCGAGCAAGGCCGATCCGCGCTTCCACTACGCGATGTATGTGCCGCCTAAGGTCGTCAAGGGCGAGAAGGTGCAGCTGCTGGTCGCGGTGCACGGCACCTCGCGCACCTCCTTCCTGGAGTTCCGCGACGGCTTCGCCGAGTTCGGCCGCTGGAACGACTGCGCCATCCTCTGCCCGGTCTTCCCGGTCGGCGTGCTCGGGGACGGCGCGCGATCCGGCTACAAGTACATGCAGGAGGGCGACATCCGCTACGACGAGGTGCTGATC
>NZ_JBFUIP010001156.1:0-569 GCF_056401815.1 Aminobacter sp. P4_D5
GAGCGAGAGCGCGGAGCTGCGCACCTACCATTCCACCATGGCCGCGCAGTCCAACGCCTATATGAACGCGACCTGGGCGGTGAGCGTAGCCAAGGCCGGCGACGAGGACGGCTCGGGCCTGATAGGCGGTTCCTGCATCGTCAGCCCGAACGGGCTGGTGGTGGCGCAGGCCAAGACGCTCGGGGACGAGCTGATCGTCGCCGAGATCGACCTCGACGACTGCCGGCAGGGCAAGGAGAAGATGTTCAACTTCGCCCAGCATCGCCGTCCCCAATGGTACGGCCGCATCGTGGAGCAGATCGGCGCGGTCGTGCCGGACTGAAGCGGGRTGACCGAWGGCGCGAAGGCGCCGGAGGTCTGAATCCCGCGCCTGGCCACTATTGGGCCAGCGGCGGCCTGAGCTGCGCCCAGGGCCGCGCCTCCTCGAAGGCGGCGCTGGCCTGGAGCACGCCGAGATCGTCGAAGCGCTTGCCCACGATCTGCAGACCGACCGGCAATCCCGCCGGGGTGAAGCCGCAGGGGATGCTCGCCGCCGGGCTGCCGGACCAGTTGAAGGGGTAGGAGAACCC
>NZ_JBFUIP010001157.1:0-569 GCF_056401815.1 Aminobacter sp. P4_D5
CCGCGGTACTGCACCATCTCCATCGGCACGCCGCCCGCCAGCGCGCGGAACAGCTCCACCGTCAGGCGCGAGGCCATGCCCGAGGTCGCGAAATTGATGGCGCTGGGCTGGGCGCGTGCCAGCGCGATCAGCTCCTGCACCGAATTCACGCCGAGCGAGGCCGGCACCGCCATCACATAGGGGACGGAGGCGACCATGCAGACGCCGCAGAGGTCGCGCTCGGGGTCATAGGGCAGCGTCTTGTAGACATAGGAGTTCACGACCATCGGGCCGGGACTGCCGCCGAGCAGCGGGTAGCCATCGGCCGGCGCCTTCGCGACCGCGTCGGCGCCCAGCATGCCGAAGGCCCCGCCGCGATTCTCCACGACGACCTGCTGTCCCAGCGGCCCGCCCATCCGCTCGGCGACGAGGCGCGTCATCAGGTCGGTCGTGCCGCCGGCGGCGAAGGGGACAATGACGCGGATGGGGCGGGCGGGCCAGGCCTGTGCGGAGGCCGTGCCGGCCAGGGCGGGCGCGGCGAGGATGCCGAAGGCGGTGCGGCGGGACAGGGTCATGCTGGAGCTTCTCAC
>NZ_JBFUIP010001158.1:0-569 GCF_056401815.1 Aminobacter sp. P4_D5
CCTTCAGGCTCAGCGCCCAGTCCACCGCGGAATCGCCGCCGCCCGCGATCACCACGCGCTTGCCGCGGAATTCCTCCCGCTTCGTGACCATGTAGCGGACCGCGCCACTGGCCTCGTAGCCGGGCAGCCCCCCCAAGGGTGGGCGGTTGGGGCCGAAGGCGCCGGCGCCGGCGGCGATGATCACGGCCTTGGCCGATACCGCGCGATTGGCGCTGGTCTGCAGCACGAATCCATCGGCCGTGGGCGTGAGCCGCTCGACCCGCTGGTTCAGCAGGTATTCGGGCGAGAAGGGCGCGGCCTGGTCGGCGAGGCGGTGGACAAGCTCGGCGCCGGCGATCGCGGGATGCGCGGGAATGTCGTAGATCGGCTTCTCCGGATAGAGCGCGGCGCATTGGCCGCCGATCTCCTCCAGCGTGTCGATCACCACGCTGCGCATCTTCAGCATGCCGCATTCGAAGACGGCGAAGAGCCCGCAGGGCCCGGCGCCGATGATGGCCACGTCGGTCTGGATGGTGTCGCTCATGGCCCTTGGCATGCCTCCCTTTGCCTCTTCCGTCCAGCCTTTGCGC
>NZ_JBFUIP010001159.1:0-568 GCF_056401815.1 Aminobacter sp. P4_D5
TCTACGAGGTGCTCCCGCATGTCATCGAGCTCGAGGAGGCGATCAAGCCGGACGCGCCGATCCTGCACGACTTCCTGAGCTTCGAGGGCAAGCCGTCCAATATCGCCGGCAAGCTGGAGCACAAGCTGGGCGATGTGGAGGCCGGCTTCGCCAGCGCCGACGTCGTCATCGAGCGCAGCTTCAAGACGCGCCCGGTGCACCAGGGCTATATCGAGCCGCATTCCTGCCTGGTCAGCGTTGTCGACGGCAAGGCGGTGATCTGGAGCTCCAGCCAGGGCCAGTTCATGGTGCGCGCCATGACCTCGCTGCTGACGGGCATCCCGCAGAGCGACATCCGCGCCATCCCCGCCGAGATCGGCGGCGGCTTCGGCGGCAAGACCATCATCTACCTGGAGCCGGTCGCGACCATCCTGGCGAAGAAGACCGGCCGCCCCGTGAAGATGGTCATGACGCGCGAGGAGGTGATGCGCGCGACAGGGCCGACCTCGGGTTCCATGAGCACCGTGAAGATCGGGGCGACAAAAGAGGGAAAAATAGTCGCGGGCCAGGGCACCTTCTACCTGCAGGC
>NZ_JBFUIP010001160.1:0-568 GCF_056401815.1 Aminobacter sp. P4_D5
GGGCACGCGCGAGCTCTCGCTGCTCGGGCAGAACGTGAACGCCTATCACGGGGAAGGGCCGGACGGTTCCGAATGGGGGTTGGCGCAGCTGCTCTACGCGCTCGCGGAAATCCCCGGCATCGAGCGGCTGCGCTACATGACCTCCCATCCGCGGGACATGGACGACGCCCTGATCGCCGCGCACCGCGATCTCCCGGCCGTCATGCCTTTCCTGCATCTGCCCGTGCAATCCGGCTCCGACCGCGTGCTCGAGGCCATGAACCGCGGCCACACCGCCGACGACTATCTCCGCCTCGTCGACCGGCTGCGCGCGGCGCGTCCGGACCTCGCCTTCTCGACCGATATCATCGCCGGCCATCCCGGCGAGAAGGAGGAGGACCATGCCGCCACGATGGCGCTGATCCGCCGCGTCGGCTTCGCGCAGTCCTTCTCCTTCAAGTATTCGGCGCGTCCTGGCACGCCCGCGGCCGGCGCCCCATATCGGGTGGACGAGGCCACCAAGGACCGCCGGCTCCAGGAGATCCAGGCGCTGCTGATCGAGCAGCAGGCCGCCTTTAACGCCTCCAAG
>NZ_JBFUIP010001161.1:0-568 GCF_056401815.1 Aminobacter sp. P4_D5
CTCGGGGATCAGGCAGGCGTCGGCGCGATAGCCGCGCAGCAAGGTGGCGAGGGCGCCGTTGCCGGTGCTCTCCTCCTCGGTGACGGTCTGCAGGAAGACATCGGCCGCCGGGGCGAAGCCGGCGGCGCGCAGGGCCTCCATGGCGAAGCACATGGCGGAGACGCCGGACTTCATGTCATTCGCGCCGCGGCCGTACATCCAGCCGTCCTTCACCGTGCCGCCATAGGGCGGGTAGGTCCACATCTCCGCGGGTCCCTCGGGGACGACGTCGATATGGCCCTGGATGACCAGGCTGCGGCCGGTGGGCGAGGCGCAACGCTTCGAGGCCACGACCTGGAAGGAGCCGGCGGGGTCCACATCCACCATGGGGCTGGCCTTGGGGTGATCGAGCCAGCGGACGTCGGCGATGGAGAAGCGGTCCACGGTGTAGCCGTAGTTCCGGCCGGCGAACCAGCGGTACATGTGGTCCTGCAGGGGCGCCTCGCGGCCGCGCAGCGATGGGTGGCGCACGATGTCGGCCAGGAAGCGGACCTGCTCGTCGAAATTGGCCTCGACCGCAGCCGAGAGC
>NZ_JBFUIP010001162.1:0-568 GCF_056401815.1 Aminobacter sp. P4_D5
GCGGAGCTCGACCTTGTGCCCGGCGGCATAGTCTGCCGCGCTCTTCACCCGGGCGGCGTTGCGGCCTCGGGTCTCGCGCATGCCGGCGTAGACGATGTGGCCGGCATCGGCGAGGGCGCGGGCGGAGAGGGCGCCGAAGCCGCTGGAGGCGCCCGTAACGACGATGACCTTCTGGTCCATGGCCCTTTACTCCTGAGGTTCGGGGTTCAGACGAGGCCGCCGTTGGCGCGCAGGACCTGGCCGTTGATCCAGCCGCCGTCGGGGCCGACCAGCATCGAGACGATCGCCGCGATGTCTTCCGGCGTGCCGAGGCGCTCCATCGGGTTCATCTTCGCCATGCGGTCGATGAGCTCGGGCGACTTGCCGGTGAGGAAGAGCTCCGTGGCCACGGGCCCCGGCGCCACCGCATTCACCGTGATATCCCGGCCGCGCAGCTCCTTGGCCAGGATCGGCGTGATGCCCTCGATCGCGGCCTTGGTGGCGACATAGACGCCGTAGGTCTCGAGCTTCAGACCCACCACGCTGGTGGAGAAGTTCACGATCCGGCCGCCGTCGCGCAGCTTGCGAG
>NZ_JBFUIP010001163.1:0-568 GCF_056401815.1 Aminobacter sp. P4_D5
CTGCCGGTCCTGCCGCTGGTCGAGCAGCGCCGAGCGCTGGCCGCGCAGCGCATCCACGGCCTCCAGCAGCGCGTCGCGCGCGGGCTTGTCGAGGGCGAGGCGCCCGGCGCGGGCCAGGCCCAGCACGTCCTCGGCCTTGTGCGACAGACCTCCGATGCCGGTGGCGCCGATCGCCGCGGACATGCCCTTGAGGCTGTGCATGGCGCGGAACAGCACGTCGATGGGAGCGTCGCCGGCGAGGCCCTGCTCGAGCGTGTCGAGATGCTCGGCCGTCTCGGCCGCGAATTCCTCCCAGAGTGGATCGTCGGCTTCCATCGGCTAAAGCGGGATGACCGCAGGCGCTGACGCGCCGGAGGCCTGAATCCCGCGGCGGGACAAAAAGGCGGGCCATGATGCGGTGAGCGGATGCGAACTCATCAGGGTCTAGCCTCCCACGGCCTGTCGCGCCGTGGCGAGGATTTCCGCCCCCGTGCGCTGGGCGATGTCGGGCGAGAGGGCGCCGGAAGGCTTGGCCACGGCTGCGAAGGCGCCGCGGCGCAGCGCTTCAATCGCGGCGGCGCTGCCGGGA
>NZ_JBFUIP010001164.1:0-567 GCF_056401815.1 Aminobacter sp. P4_D5
GCGCTGGCTGCCGCGGCCGCTGCCGGCGGACCGCGCCTGGGTCAACGTCGCCGACCAGCGGCTGGTGCTGTATCGCGCGGACCGGCCGGTCTTCTCCACGCGCGTGGTGGTCGGGGCGGATGTCGAACGCAGCCAGAGCCCGGAATTCCGCGCCGTGCTCGAGGCCAGCTTCTTCAACCCTCCCTGGGTCATCCCCGCGGACATCGTGGCGGCGGAGATCCGGCCGAGGATCGATCGCGACCCGGAGTACCTGACGCGGAACAACATGGTCCTGCGGGACAATGGCGAGGTCGAGCAGCTGGCAGGACCCCAGGCAGGGCTCGGGCTGATCATGTTCGACATGCCGAACCGGTTCGACGTCTACCTGCACGATACCCCGAACCGGGGCATCTTCGTCCGCGACAACCGCCGCATCAGCCATGGCTGCATCCGGGTCGAGAATCCCTTCGAATTCGCTGCCTTGCTGATGCAGCAGCCGGTCGACGCCATCCATGAGGGGATCGCGATGGGCGGCACCACCCGGCACACCCTGCCGACGCCGGTGCCGGTCTTCGTGATCTACCAGAC
>NZ_JBFUIP010001165.1:0-567 GCF_056401815.1 Aminobacter sp. P4_D5
CCCCTGGAATGCCCCCAGCCCGAGCATGGCGAGGCAGGCCAGGATGACATAGGCGGTGAACCCAGGACGCATCGCCTGGAACGCGCGACGGGCATGTACATGTCCCGAAGGCGAGTTGTGCGAGGCAGACTTCGACATTGGCTTCTCCCAAAAACGCACGGTTGGTGGCGCGTGCTAGTGGATGACTGCAGTGACAGGGGCACCCAGTGGCGGTGAATTTCACCTGCTATTCAAAGGTTGGTGATGCTCACGCACGCCCCGGACACCGCCGTGGGTCACGCCGCCAAAAGGTAGTTCAAAATCGGGGTGGGGCTGCGGGCGCCGATCCTTCGACGACCTACCGCCGTCCGCTCAAACTGCCTCCAGAGCGCGACGATCTCGTCGAACCTGCCCATCATCGCCGCGACCAGCTGCGGATCGAAATGCTTGCCGGCCTCTGCTGGAAGGAACCTTGCAATCTCCTCCGTGCTCCAGGCGCCCTTGTAGGGGCGCTCGGACATCAGCGCATCGAACACGTCCGCGAGGGCAACGATGCGGCCGGCCAGGGGAATCTGCTCGCCCTTGAGC
>NZ_JBFUIP010001166.1:0-567 GCF_056401815.1 Aminobacter sp. P4_D5
GGCGCATGTGATGGTTCTCCCTCGGATAGGCCGCATCCGTGAGCGCGGCCAGGCATGCTATATCCGGCACCTCGCCGATGGCGAGCCCCGTTCAGCCCAGCGCGTGCTCGACAATCCAGGGCAGGTCCGTGTCCTCCGGCCGCACGCCGGCGCGCGTGAGCAGGCCGTGAACCTGCCCGCGATGATGGGTCTGGTGATTGAACACATGCGCGACCAGCAGCCAGAGCGGGCGCGTGAGCTCGGTCGCGCTGTTGCCGCTGAACCAGGTGAAGTCGCGCGCCATCTCGCCCGCCGTCAGCCGGCTCGTCCAGGCCTCGATGCCCGCGTCCGTCGCCTCGCGCGCCGCGCGCATCGCCTCCCATTCGGGCGCGAAGTCCGGGCTGCCGGCGAGGCCGCCGCCGGGCTTTTCCCAGCCGTCGAAACGGCTCATCCAGTTGATGTCGGCCCAGAGCAGATGGCTCAGCGTCCGGTGGATGCTGCCGAAGAAGGCGCCGCCATGGGCGCGGCGCTCCTCCTCGTCGAGCATGGCCGCGGCCCGGTAGATGCGGCGGTTCATCTCGCTGTTGT
>NZ_JBFUIP010001167.1:0-567 GCF_056401815.1 Aminobacter sp. P4_D5
GAGCGTGGGCTGGCGCGGCCGCTCGGGACCTGGCGCATCAGCCGCAGCGCCGTGGGCGGCAGGAAGAGGTTGCGCAGCCCGTGATCCGAGATGATGCGAAAGGCGCGCTCGGGATCGAACTTCTCCATCCGCAGCGCCAGCACCGGGACGCCGTGGAAGAGCGAGGGCAGAAGCACGTCCAGCAGCCCGCCGATCCAGGCCCAGTCGGCCGGGGTCCAGAAGACATCGCCAGGCTGGGGGAACAGGTCCTGCGGCATCTCCACGCCCGGCAGATGGCCAAGCAGCACGCGATGGGCATGTAGCGCCCCCTTGGGGGCGCCGGTGGTGCCGCTGGTGTAGATGATCAGCGCCGGGTCCTCGGCCGGCGTGTCCAGGCAGGCGTGGTCCGGGCTGGCGCGGGCCATCTCGGCATGGAAGWCCACGGCGCCGGGCGCCCTGCCCTCCGTCAGGATGACCAACGGCCCCTGCGGTAGCGTCGGCAGGCTCTCCGCATTGGTGACGATCGCCCGCGCCTCGCAATCTCCGAGCCGATAGGCAATGGGATCCGCGCCGAACAGCGCGAAGAGC
>NZ_JBFUIP010001168.1:0-567 GCF_056401815.1 Aminobacter sp. P4_D5
CGGACAGGCAGCGGCGCACCTTCGAATCGGCGAAGCAGGCCATCTCAAATCATGGGCAGTTTCCAGCCACATTGGACATGCCTGCTGGAGTGCAGGCTTGCGCCCTTGCCGCCATCACGCGGGATCGCGCATGCAGGAAGCCCGCCGGCCCGGCGTCGGGCAGGTCAGATGGTCCCGTAATGCTCCAACCAGTCGAGATCGGGGCACAGCAAGAGCTCGTCGCGCCGGTCTGCCCGCATCAGCGCGCGGCGCAGTGCGACGTCGATCGCCACGTCGTCGAGCAGAACCCGCGGCTCCTGCGCCGCATCGAAGCCCACCACATGCGGGAAGGCGGCGACGCAGGCGGCCAGCAGCGCGCGCGGACCGGCGGCGTCGACCACCAGCTCCCCGAGATCGAAGCTGACGATGGTCAGCGTGCCGCGCTCCAGCAGCCAGGGCGCCATCTGGGCCGCCAGCCGCGCGGCGCCCGGCTCGCCAAGGCGCAGCAGGTCGAGCCGGTCCAGCCCCTCGCGGGCCAGCACCCCCGGGATCTCTCCGAGCGGAATGGCGCGCGCAGCCGCCCGCGCC
>NZ_JBFUIP010001169.1:0-567 GCF_056401815.1 Aminobacter sp. P4_D5
GCACTTCACGGAGACGCCGCATGTCTTTGCCAATATGGGCGACGGCACCTATGCGCATTCGGGCGCGATGGCGATCCGCGCGGCGATCGCGGCCAAGGCCATCATCACCTACAAGATCCTGGTGAACTCGGCCGTCGCCATGACGGGCGGGCAGCCCGCGGAGGGCGAGGTGACCGTGCCGCGCATCGCCGCGCAGGTCTGGGCCGAGGGCGCACAGCGCGTCGCCATCGTCGGCGACGACCCGGAGCGCCACCAGGGCGACCCGCTGATTCCCACGGGCACGAGTTTCCATCCCCGCGCCGAGCTTGACGAGGTGCAACGGATGCTGCGCGAGGTGCCAGGCGTCACCACGCTCATCTACGACCAGCAATGCGCGACCGAGCGCCGTCGTCAGCGCAAGCGCGACCTTGCGCCCAAGGCGAGGAAGCGCGCCGTCATCAATCCGCGCGTCTGCGAGGATTGCGGCGACTGCTCGCGCGCCTCGAACTGCATCGCGGTGGAGCCGATCGAGACGGAATGGGGCCGCAAGCGCCGCATCGACCAGTCCGCCTGCAACCAGGATTTTTC
>NZ_JBFUIP010001170.1:0-566 GCF_056401815.1 Aminobacter sp. P4_D5
GCCATGGTCTGCGCAGCCGCCGGCATCGACTGGCAGCCCCGCCCGCAGATGACGATCGCCGACATCGGCTGCGGGCGCGGCTACGCCGCCAATACGCTGGCCGCCGCCAATCCCGACTGGACGGTGATCGGGCTGGACCACAACCCCGTCCACATCGCCGAGGCGATGCAGACCGCGGGCCGCGCCGGCCTCGGCAACACGCTCTTCCTGGAGGCCGATCTCGCCGCCATGGACGAGGCAGGACTGGAACGCATCCCGCCGCTCGACGTCGTCATGGTCCATGGAGTCTGGTCCTGGGTGTCGGACGAGGTGCGCGCGGGCATCGTGCGGCTGCTGGCGCGGCGGCTGAAGCCGGGCGGCCTCGCCTATCTCGGCTACAACGCGCTGCCGGCCGCGGGCGCCGATCTCTCGCTGCAACGGCTGCTGCGCCACCTGGCGGGCCCCGTGGGAACGCTGCCGGGCCAGGCCGAGGCCGCCGCAGCCACGGCGCTGGAGCGGCTGCGCGGCATGGCCGGGCAACTGCCGCTGCCCCAGACCCGGATGCTGAAGCGCCTGCTGGCCGAGAC
>NZ_JBFUIP010001171.1:0-566 GCF_056401815.1 Aminobacter sp. P4_D5
CCTCAAGCCGCTGGAGCGCCGGGGCCTCCTTGAGATCGCGGTCGATCCCAGGGATCGGCGAAACCGGCGGCTGAGGCTGACGCCGGATGGGCAGGCGGTGCTGCAGGACGCGGTGCCCATCTGGACGCGCGAGCATGGCGAAGCCGAAGCGGTCTTCGCCCAGGACGATCTGCGGAGCCTGCGCGCCGGGCTGCGCGCGCTGGCCTAGATGTCGTTACCAATGAGGTTGTCCCTGTCGAGGCGATCGAGGGGCGCTTTTCCTTTGAGGGCTGAGTGGGGTCTGAGGGTGTTGTACCTGTGGAGCCAGGGGTGCATGGCCTTGGCCCTCTCGTCTGAGCTCTGGAAGGGCTGGGCATAGGCCCATTCGCGCAGGGAGGTCTGGATGAAGCGCTCGGCCTTTCCATTGGTCCTTGGCGTGTAGGGCCTGGTGCGCTTGTGTCGGATGCCTTGGCTGGCCAGCAGGTCGCGGAAGGCGAAGCTTTTATAGGCCGATCCATTGTCGGTCATGACGCGCTCGACCGGCACGCCGAGGCCTTCGAACCAGGCGATCGCGCGTCGGGTGAAGG
>NZ_JBFUIP010001172.1:0-566 GCF_056401815.1 Aminobacter sp. P4_D5
CTGCCATCGTCACGGGGCGGAGGTCGCCCAGGCGCGTGCCCGGGCGGGCGCTGGGCGGCATTCCAAGCTGCTGGCGCATCTGGCGCGCGATCTCGATGGCGGCGATCTCGGCCCCGCGAGGCGTCCAATGCGTATCGGTCTTGTAGAACAGCGGTTGATCCGGATTGGCCTGGAAGGCTTGGGTGAATCGTTCGTCGAGGTCGGGAACCAGCGCGCCCGCGCGCCGCAATTCAGCGGAACTCTGGCTGTAGCGCCGCTCGATGTCGGGAAAGATGCGCGTGCCGGCCGGCAGGAACCGCTGCATGAGCTTCGCCCTGGATGGAATCGTGCAGATCACGACATCCATGCGGCCTTCGCGCAGCATCACGATCGACTGGGACAGAATCTGCAACGTGTCCCGGAAGGCCGCCACGTTGAGCCGCTGCAGCTGAKCCCAGGCCGGGAACAGCCAGCCGTCCCGCCCTACGTCGACGAGCGCCCGTTGCTGCGCCCGCGCAGGCGCGGCCAGCGCGACCATTGGCGCCGCGAGAAAGGCACGTCGGACGATGGCTGTCCCGTCCCTGGTC
>NZ_JBFUIP010001173.1:0-566 GCF_056401815.1 Aminobacter sp. P4_D5
CGGTGACGAGGGGCAGTTCGTAGACCCGCCCCTCCGACGAGGAGCAGCCTCGGGCGATCAGCCGATCCAGGTCCGCCATGCCGTCCATCGGCAGAAGGCCTCGGCGATGAGCGCGTAACCCCGCTCGTTCGGATGCGCGCCGTCGCCGGCTGCGACCTCGCGCCGCCACGTTGGCGAGCCGGCAGCGATATCAATCACCGGCAAGAACGGTATGCCCAATCGATCACAGAGCGCGGAAAATCGCATCGACAGCTCCGCCGCCCTGATATCGACTTCGGGGTCGCAGATCGGCAAGGGACCGACCATCAACGTGGGCCGCCAGGCGGCGGCGGCGGTCAGGATCGCCTCGGCATTCGCGACCGCGCGACCGGGCGCCACGCGCACCGCACCGTCGTCGCCAAGACAGGCGTCGTTGGCGCCGAAGGAGAAGACCAGGCGACCGTCATGCTCGGGCGGAAGCCGGGCTTTTGCCTCGCTTTCCCAGCGTATCAGGACATCCGCGCTGGTGTCGCGGCGAATGCCGAGATTGTAGCAGGTGACGTCGCGCCCGCCGCGTCGCGCAGCCG
>NZ_JBFUIP010001174.1:0-566 GCF_056401815.1 Aminobacter sp. P4_D5
TCGTGAAGGACGCGCTTCATCTCGGCCTTGGTCTCGGAGGTCACGATGCGCGGCCCCGTGACGTACTCGCCATACTCGGCCGTGTTGGAGATCGAGTAGTTCATGTTGGCGATGCCGCCCTCGTAGATGAGGTCGACGATCAGCTTCACCTCGTGGAGGCACTCGAAATAGGCCATCTCGGGGGCGTAGCCCGCCTCGACCAGCGTCTCGAATCCGGCCTTGATGAGCTCGACCAGGCCGCCGCACAGCACGACCTGCTCGCCGAAGAGATCGGTCTCGCACTCTTCCTTGAAGGTCGTCTCGATGACGCCCGAACGCCCGCCGCCGATGGCCGAGGCATAGGAGAGCGCGATCTCGAGCGCATTGCCCGAGGGGTTCTGCTGCACGGCCACGAGGCAGGGCACGCCGCCGCCCTTCTGGTACTCGCCGCGCACGGTGTGGCCGGGGCCCTTCGGCGCGATCATGAACACGTCGATATCGGAGCGCGGATCGAGCAGGTTGAAGTGAACATTCAGGCCATGCGCGAAGGCGAGCGCGGCGCCGGGCTTCATGTTGGCGTCCAGCGA
>NZ_JBFUIP010001175.1:0-566 GCF_056401815.1 Aminobacter sp. P4_D5
GAAGCCGGCCAGGAACGCCACTCGTCCCGCCCGCCCGCGCA
This sequence comes from Aminobacter sp. P4_D5, assembly GCF_056401815.1. Taxonomy (NCBI): domain Bacteria; kingdom Pseudomonadati; phylum Pseudomonadota; class Alphaproteobacteria; order Hyphomicrobiales; family Phyllobacteriaceae; genus Aminobacter; species Aminobacter sp. P4_D5. The sequence continues at coordinate 42 of NZ_JBFUIP010001175.1, forward strand.
GCCGGCGATGCACGCCGGCGATGCGGAGCAGGAAGACCGGCACCAGCAGGATCAGCAGCGACGACAGCGCAACCGCGCCGCCGAAGGCCAGCCACGCCGCCAGCGCGATCGCCGGCAGCGGCAGGTACCAGCCCGGCAGATGCAGCGCGTCGGCCCCGGGCGTGCGATGGATCGCCAGGCCATTGCGCGCCAGCAGCGCCTGCGCCCCCAGCCCGTTGCCCACCATCAGCAGCGCCACCCAGAAGCCGGCCGCGGCCGCCTTCACCTGCGCGATCTGATCCACCATGCCGTCCGGCAGCGCGACGCCCATGCGGCTCACGCCTTGCTCCACCGCCTCGCGCATCTCGGCCTCGAGGTCGGGCACGGCCAGCGCCAGCGCCGCCAGCACCACCACCGGCCAGAGGCCGAGCAGCGCGAGCGGCCAAGCGAGGTCCATCCGGCCCGGCCGCATCGCGGTCGCCACGATCATCGCCGCCGGCAGCCCGAAGACCACCAGGTAGACCAGCAGGCCGAGCGAGCTCGTGC
>NZ_JBFUIP010001176.1:0-566 GCF_056401815.1 Aminobacter sp. P4_D5
CTCAGAAAATTTTTCGGCACGGGAAATTGGGCGAAGATCGAACCGCATCTGGAGCGCCCTCCGCTCGGCTGGCGCTTCAAGCAGTAGCAGTTCTTCTCCCACTTCTTCTCCCTTATCACCCCTAGTTGTTCTCCCTGCCGCCGAGCCACGTTCCTCGCAGCAATTCCCACTGCTGCGAGGATCACCGCCATGGCTATCCGTCACCTTCATCAGCGCGATCTCGCCCGGCGCTGGTGCATCTCGCCGCGCAGCCTGGAGCGGTGGCGCTGGCTTCGCATGGGCCCCGCCTACATCAAGATCGGCGGCCGCGTCGTCTACACGCTCGAGGATGTCGAGGCCTTTGAAGCCCAGCAGCGCAAGCTGGGTGCCTGATCATGCACGTGCTCGGGCGCGGGGCATTTGGCATCGAGGAGACGGCACATGCCCGATGCCGCTGATCATCCCCTCACGACGATGGCGAGCCTGTCCGGGCTCCTGCGTTGGGTGGCGTGGCAGCCCGAAGGCCGCGGGGCGCAGGGCAGGCCAACCAAGGTCCCCTATGCACCGGACGGCCGCAGGGCCAAGGC
>NZ_JBFUIP010001177.1:0-566 GCF_056401815.1 Aminobacter sp. P4_D5
GCCTTGACGAAAAACGACTCCGCCGTCTTCGACTTGACCCGGATATCAAGCACCGGATCGGCAAGCGGATCAGGCAGGTCGGAGCGGCCAGCCGGGCGGATGGTTGCGCGCTTGACCATCACCACCAAGGGCGTCGCTGTGTCATGGCTGTCGATGGCCATCGGCACACCAGGGGCAGCCACCACAAGCGAGCCGTCGCGGGCGACGGTGAAGCTTTCTTCCGTCCCCGCCGGCGTCGCGCCATCGAAGAAGCGCACGGCCTCAGCGCGGCCGAGATCGAGCTTGCGTCGCGCGAGCCTGGCGCGGAAGGTCTGCAGGCTGTCGTCGCCATTGACCAGCAGCGCCTTCAGCCCCGAAGCATCGCTGTTTGCACGCGCCCCTAGAATACCTGGATCAGCGCGGCCACTCTTGTCGATCGCCACAAGCTCGCAAGGCTGGCCGCCCTCGGCATTGCGGATGGTGATCCTGTCGCCGGCCTCGACCTCAAACAGCACCGCACCCAAGCCGGGCACGTGATAGCGCTCCGTGCCGGGCATAAGCAGCCCGGGCTGCAGGATCAGGCTCGG
>NZ_JBFUIP010001178.1:0-566 GCF_056401815.1 Aminobacter sp. P4_D5
GGCGCTGCTCGCCGACCCCGAGATGAAGGAGCTGGCCGAGGCGGAACTCTCCGAGACCAAGCAGAGCCTGCCCCGGCTGGAGCGCGAGATCCGTCTCATGCTGCTGCCGCGCGACGAGGCCGATGCGCGCAGCGCCATCCTGGAGATCCGTCCCGCCGCCGGCGGCGACGAGGCCGGGCTCTTCGCGGCCGAGCTCTTCGCCGCCTACCGGAAATACGCCGAGGGCCATGGCTGGCGCTTCACCACGCTCGACTACGACGAGAGCGAGCTCGGCGGCCTCAAGGGCGCCTCGGCCGAGATCGAGGGCAAGGACGTCTTCGCGCGGCTGAAGTTCGAGAGCGGCGTGCACCGCGTCCAGCGCGTGCCGTCGACCGAGACGCAGGGACGCATCCACACCTCGACCGTCACCGTCGCCGTGCTGCCGGAGGCCGAGGAGGTCGACGTCCAGATCGACGACAAGGACCTCCGCATCGACACCTACCGCGCGCAGGGCGCCGGCGGGCAGCACGTCAACAAGACGGACAGCGCGGTGCGCATCACCCACATCCCGACCGGGACCGTGGTGG
>NZ_JBFUIP010001179.1:0-565 GCF_056401815.1 Aminobacter sp. P4_D5
ACCTGGGCGGGCGTGCAGCCCTTGCTGGCGGCGATGTCCTCGATCGGCGTCACCAGCTTCTGGTTCGCGCCGAAATTCTCGGGCTTGAAGCGCGGATGGGCGGCGCGGCGGCCGTCCACCTGATCCTGGGTCCTGATGGTGCCGGTGAGGAAGCCGCGGCCGAGCGGCGAATAGGCGACGTAGCTGATGCCGAGCTCGCGCGTCGTCTTCAGCGTCTCCTCGGCCTCGGTGCGGTACATGATGGAGTATTCCGTCTGCACGGCCGCCAGGGGATGCACGGCATGCCCGCGCCGGATCGTCTCCGGCGCCGCCTCGGAGAGGCCGAGGAAACGCACCTTCCCCTGCTTCACGAGTTCCGCCATGGCGCCGACCGTCTCCTCGATCGGCACGTCCGCGTCGACGCGGTGCTGGTAATAGAGGTCGATCACCTCGACGCCGAGACGCTTCAGGCTGTCCTCGCAGGACTGGATGACATATTCGGGCCGGCCATTCGCGCCGTTGGGACCGCCGGGCTCGGTCGGCCTGGTCTGGCCGAACTTGGTGGCGAGCACGATCTTCTCGCGCC
>NZ_JBFUIP010001180.1:0-565 GCF_056401815.1 Aminobacter sp. P4_D5
TCTGAGCCCGCGCATTCACCGGGCTGATATGCGGGTCCAGGCCCGAGCCGCTGGCGGTGACGGCATCAGCGGGCACGTTCCGGGAGTCGCCGAGGCGCCCCTTGATCGCGTTCAGCAGCGTCTCGCTGGTGGGACCCTGCTGGGAGGCGGCCGAGGAGGAGGCATCATAGGGCGCCGCCGAGGTCGCCGAGGGGCGCGGGTGGAACCACTCGTCGCCGGCGAAATTCTGGCCGATCAGGGCGGAGCCGACGACCTGGTTGCCCTGGCGGATGAGGCTGCCGCCCGCCCGCTCGGGCATCACGCGGCCGGCGGCGGCGGTGACCGCCAGCGGGGCCGCGACGCCGAGCAGCAGGGTCGAGCCGAGCAGCAGGGAGAGAAGAGGGCGCAACATGTTCAGGCAACTCCCAGGACAGTGAGGATCACGTCGATGATCTTGATGCCGATGAAGGGCGCGACGATGCCGCCGACGCCGTAGATCAGCAGGTTCCGCCGCAGCAGCGACGCCGCGCCGACGGGCGCGTAGGACACACCGCGCAGCGCGAGCGGAACCAGGCTCACGATGATC
>NZ_JBFUIP010001181.1:0-565 GCF_056401815.1 Aminobacter sp. P4_D5
CGCCGGTCGAGCCAAGCCGCGCCGGGTTGCGGCCGGGCGAGCCGCCCACGCCCTGCGAGAGGCGGGCGCTCACGAAATTGGTGGCGGGGCGCGATTCCCCGGCGAAGAGGTCGAAGGTGGTCCAGTCGGCGCCGGCGCGCAGCATGCGCAGGCTGTCCTGGGAAAGTCGGGCCCGCTGCCCATTGGTGCCGTCCACCCAGACGTCGCTGTCGATCGTGTCGAAGGCGCCGACCAGGTTCAGCGTCTGCGAGCGACGGCGGATCAGCGGATAGGTCAGCGAGGCGCCGGCCACGGTGGATTCGCCCTCGTAGCCGAGGCTGCGCAGCACGCCCGAGGGGTTGCTGGTGCCGTGGCCCGCATAGAGCCGCACCTGCAGGCCGGAGCCGCCGATATAGCCGCGCCAGCTCGCCTGGCCGAAGATCTGCGTGGTGGCGCGGGCCCAGAACAGCGCCAGCTCCGTCTGCTCGCCGAGCGAGGTGAAGGAGTTGAACTGCACCGCGGCCAGGGCCTGCTCCGTTCCTGAGAAGCGCGGGCCGCGGTTGTCGGCCGTGACGTAGCCGGTCAC
>NZ_JBFUIP010001182.1:0-565 GCF_056401815.1 Aminobacter sp. P4_D5
GGGCACCTCCTTCAGCGCGCCGTCGCTGTTCCAGCGCTACGGCACCATCCCCGGCTTCTTCCAGGGCAACCCGAACCTCAAGCCCGAGGACGGCTTCTCCTGGCAGGCGGGAATCGAGACGGACGTCACCCGCTGGGCGACCGTCTCGGGCCTCTATTTCGACAACCGCATCAGCAACCTGATCAACTACAACGCGGGCTTCACCACGCTGGTCAATATCCAGAGCGCACATATCCGCGGCGGCGAGTTCTCGCTCACCGTTCGGCCCGCGGACTGGCTCTCGCTGACCGGCGCCTGGACCGTGCAGGAAGCGCGCGACACCACGAACGACGCGCCACTCGCGCGCCGTCCGCGCAACATCGCGAGCCTCAGCGCGCGCTTCTCGGCGCCCACGCCCTGGGACACCGGGACGACGGCCCGCATCGTGGTGGTGCCGGAGCTGCTCTACACCGGCCCGTCGCCGGAAGGGGCCTTCGCCCGCTATAACAACGATGGTTCGTCGATCGCCGCTCCCGGCTACAACAAGCCCGGCACGGTCATCAACCTGACGGCGACGGTGCCGATC
>NZ_JBFUIP010001183.1:0-565 GCF_056401815.1 Aminobacter sp. P4_D5
CTGCAAGGTCATGGGCCTCGCCGTGCACCCTTATATCTCCGGCGTGCCGCATCGCATCGGCGTGCTGGAAGCGACGCTGGACGCCATTGCCAGCCGGCCCGGGGCAGTGTTCGCTCAGGGCCGCGATATTCTGGAATGGTGGGAAGCCGCATGAGCCTCGACTGGGGAAGCCTGACGCAACGCGAGCGCGACGATGCGTATAACAATTCCTCCGCCGTGCCGGACAGCCCGACACTGGTCGAGGAACGGAATCTCGCCTCCGCGCCGTTCCGGGCGAAGTACACTGATACGCTGGACCTGGCTTATGGCGAGAGCCAGCGCGAGCAATGGGACCTCTACCCCGGCAAGGACCCGCAGGCGCCGACGCTGGCCTTCATCCATGGTGGCTACTGGCAGCGCAACCGGCGCGAGGACTTCGCCATCATCGCCGAGGGCGCACTGGCCATGGGCTGGAACATAGCGATCTGCGGCTACAGCCTCTGCCCCGAGGTGACGATGACGCGCATTGCCTATCAGATCCATGCGGCGCTGGGCTGGCTCTCGACGCATGGCGCGGAGCATGGGC
>NZ_JBFUIP010001184.1:0-565 GCF_056401815.1 Aminobacter sp. P4_D5
GTGCTGAACGAGGATTTCTCGCCCGAGGCCATGCCGGACCGGAAGGCCCTGGCGGCGCGCGTGGGGCGCTCCGTGACCGAGACGGCGGCCGCGCTGCGGCAGAACCGCGACGTCACGCCGCATGCGGCGTGAGCTGGCACACAGGCTTCACACTGTTACCACTTGACCGACACGGGCCCCCTTTGGGACCGTTCCTCCAATGAGACGCCAGCCCGTGACGCAGGAACGGGGCCGCTCTTCTTGACCAAGCGGCCCAGTGTCCGCATCTCCCCGCCCTGGACCGTCCTCTGGACGGACAGCGAGGGAATTTCATGATCGATCCGACCTCCCCGGCCGCCACTGTGCCGAAGAAGCGCCTCTTCCTGCGCAGCTGGGGTTGCCAGATGAACGTCTACGACAGCGGCCGCATGGCGGACGTGCTGGCGCCGCTCGGCTATGCGCCGGTGGATGCGCCCGAGGGCGCGGACATGATCATCCTCAACACCTGCCACATTCGCGAGAAGGCGACGGACAAGCTCTTTTCCGAGCTCGGCCGCCTGCGGCTGATGAAGGAGCAGAAGCAGGC
>NZ_JBFUIP010001185.1:0-565 GCF_056401815.1 Aminobacter sp. P4_D5
GAACGGAACATCCCCTTCTTCCAGACGGATCGCGAGCGCTTCCTGGAAGCCGACCTCACCCGCCTGATCTTCGAGCTCTCGCACCCCACGCGCGCGGTCATCGGCGTGATGTCGCCGCTGCCGCTGAACGGCGACCCGCGCGCGATGATGATGCGCCAGCCGCAGCTCGCGCAGCCGCAGGTGGTGATCCGCCAGCTCAGGGAAAGCTTCACCGTCCAGGACGTCGCAATGGACGCCCAGGTGATTCCGCCGGAGGTGCAGATCCTGCTCCTCGCCCATCCGCAAGGCCTGTCCGACGCCACGCAATACGCCGTCGACCAGTTCGTGATGCGCGGCGGCAAGCTCTTCCTGATGGTGGACCCGCACAGCGAGATGCAGGCCGCGCGCCCCGGCCCCGGCGGCCGTCCGCCGACGGAGACCTCCTCCGCCCTGCCGCGCCTGCTGAACGCCTGGGGCGTCGACGCGCCCTCCGACCAGGTGGTGCTCGACCTCCGCGGCGCCTGGCGCGTCCGCGCCGGACCGACCGACCGCGTTCAGGCCGTGGACTACATCGCCTGGTTCAACC
>NZ_JBFUIP010001186.1:0-564 GCF_056401815.1 Aminobacter sp. P4_D5
GGCCGTCTGCGCTGTTTCTGCTTCTGCCGGTCTGGCTCCTTCTGCGCATGGCGCTCAATGCCGTGGACGGCATGCTGGCCCGCGAGCACGGACAGAAATCGCACCTCGGCGGCTATCTGAACGAACTCGCCGATGTCGTTTCCGACGCCGCGCTGTACGCACCCTTCGCGCTCGTCCGCCCTTTCAGCGCAGGCTGGGTCGGTGCCGTGGTGGTGCTTTCCATCATCTCGGAATTCGCCGGCGTGCTCGGCCCCAACCGCCGCTATGACGGCCCGCTAGGCAAGAGTGACCGGGCCTTGCTGTTCGGTGCCCTCGGAGTCTGGGTCGGCGTTTCCGGCGCACTTCCGGCCTTCGCCTTCTGGCTCATGCCGCTGACCTGCCTGCTGCTCATCGGCACCACGGTGAACCGCGTCGTTGCCGGCCTCGCGGACATGACGCTAGCCGATACCGTCGCCCCAATCGCCAAAGGAAGTCCCATGCGACCCGTCGAGGACCACAAATTCACGACCCATGACGGCGTCGATCTCACGTACCGCCACTGGCCGGCCACCTCGTCCACGCCGC
>NZ_JBFUIP010001187.1:0-563 GCF_056401815.1 Aminobacter sp. P4_D5
GCGATGGACCTCGCCGATCAGCTCCGCCTCGGCGCCCTCAAAGAGCATGATGCAGGTAGGCGAGGCGTGGATGCCGAGCTTGCGCTCGATGCCGCCGCAGCGGAGCGCATTGGGCGTGCCGTCCAGCCGCAGCGTCGTCGTGGCGAAAAGACTGATGCCGCGCGAGCCGGCGGGCGCATCCGGCAGTCGCGCCAGGACCAGATGCAGGCTGTTCGCGCAGAGGTCGTGCGCGCCATAGGTGATGAAAATCTTCTGCCCCGTCAGCGCGTAGCGGCCGTCACCGAGCGGCTCGGCCTTGGTGCGGACCGCCGCGAGGTCGCTGCCGGCCTGGGATTCCGTCAGGCACATGGTGCCGTTCCAACGGCCGCTCACCAGCTCGGGCAGCCATTTCTCCGCCTGCTCCGGCGTGGCGTAGCGCTCCAGCAGCWCGATCGCGCCGGCCGTCAGCGTGGGGCAGAGGGAAAAGGCCATGTCGGCCGTGGTGAGGATCTCCTTCAGCGCCGCCCAGAGCGCGAAGGGCAGGCCCTGCCCGCCATGGGCCTCGGACGCCGCAAGCCCCTGCC
>NZ_JBFUIP010001188.1:0-563 GCF_056401815.1 Aminobacter sp. P4_D5
GCGCCTGCGCCACGCAACGATGCAACCCGGCGACGGCGCTGCCCTTTGTACCCTCCACGGCAATGGTCAGCAGATCATCTCGGCGCACGCGATTGGCCCAGGAGGCGTTGATCTCCGCCACCACGCCATCCTCCAGCTCCAGACATGCGCGCGCCTCATCTTCCACATCCACGGCGAAGTCATGGCCGCGCTCGTCGCGGCGCTGCACTTGCGCGGTGCGGATATGACAGGTGACGGAGGTGGGTCGGCCAAAGAGCCCGTCCAGGATGTAGCGCCAGTGCGGAAACATATCGAGGACGAGACCACCACCCTCGGCCCGCTTGTAGTTCCAGGAGGAGCGTTGCGCCGGCACTTGCAGGCCGTCGAACACCCACCAGCCGAAATCGATCTTCACGCTCAGCAGCCGGCCGAAGAAGCCCTGCTCGCGTAGCAAGCGCAGCTTGGTGAGGCCAGGCAGGAACAGCTTGTCCTGCACCACGGCATGCTTCACGCCCGCCGCCTCGGCCGCGTCGTGGAGCGCCATCGCTTCCTCCAGCGTCGGTGCCACGGGCTTCTCCAGATAG
>NZ_JBFUIP010001189.1:0-563 GCF_056401815.1 Aminobacter sp. P4_D5
CGACATGCTTTCAGGGGCCGCCGAAGATGGCGCAGTCAGGAATAGCAAGTTTTGGCCAAGCTCAATCCCGTCCATTTCTCCCGGGAAGTCCGTCAGGAAGTCGCGAAGGTCACCTGGCCCTCGCGCCGGGAAACCCTGATCACGACCGGCCTTGTCCTGGCTCTGTCCTCGCTGGCGGCTATCTTCTTCCTGGTGACGGATCAGGTGATCCAGCTTGCCATGCGATGGGTCTTCGGGCTTTAGCAAAGGCGAAACAATTCAGTCGTTGAATCGGACGGGCCATGGGATTTTCCCTGGGGGCCGCCGAGGGCGAAGCGAGGTTCTGGCCGATGGCCGATAAGCGTTGGTATGTCGTGCATGTCTATTCGGGCTTCGAGAAGAAGATCGCCGAGCAGATCCGCGCGCAGGCCGCCCAGTCCGGCCTCGCCGACCGCATCGAGGACATCCTCGTCCCCACCGAGCAGGTCGTGGAGGTCCGCCGCGGCCAGAAGGTCGACACGGAGCGGAAGTTCTTCCCCGGCTATGTGCTGGTGAAGATGGAGATGACCGACGACACCTGGCAC
>NZ_JBFUIP010001190.1:0-563 GCF_056401815.1 Aminobacter sp. P4_D5
CGCCAGCATCGCACGGAACTCGGGACCGCGATGGTTGATCATGGGGCGCGCGAGCGCGGCGCGCACCGCCTCCGGCACCTCCGTCGGGCCCGGCAGCCGCAGGCGATAGCCGGGAGAAGGCGTGAACGGATCGTGCTGCGTTGCGGTCAATATACCAACCCCTGCCGGTCGAATTCGGGCCGGCACAGTGGGAGCGCGGAGGGGGTGGCGTCAATTCCGCCGCCGGTTCCTTAATCCCAGAAGCCCAGCCAGCACCCGACGCCGTGGACGAGCCCCGCCGGAAGGAACAGCGTCCCGCCGACGAGGAAGCCCCAACTGCCACTGACGACGCAGGAGTAGACATGCTGCACCCTGGCGGCCCAAGGCAGCGCTACGAGCAGGCCGAGGATCGAGGTGCACTGGAGATTGGCCATGGCCTCCGCGCCTCGGGGCGGGGCCTGGACCAGGAGGATTTCGGGCTCGCGGCGCTGGAGGGTCGGCATGTGCGTATCCCGTCCTACCCGTTGCGGTTGCCGCATTGCGCCGCCACGACTTGGCAATTCGCACCGGGATCCCTGGAGCGG
>NZ_JBFUIP010001191.1:0-563 GCF_056401815.1 Aminobacter sp. P4_D5
CCTTGAGTGACGAGCCAGAAGCAAGCTTCCAACGCGGCGAGCACGGCGCCGCCCCTATCGAACCGTTTGCGTCAGACCCAGCTCGACTGTGTGGGTCGGCCGATTGCCGACCTCCTGGCCGATGCGAAGAACCCCCGCACCCATTCGGCGCGGCAGATCAAGCAGATCGCCAAGAGCATCGAGACCTTCGGCTTCAACGTGCCGGTGCTGATCGACGCCAAGAGCCAGATCGTCGCCGGCCACGCGCGCGTCCTCGCCGCCAAGAAGCTGGGCTGGGCCGAGGTCCCGACCATCCGCCTCGAGCACCTCACCCCCGAGGAAGCGAAAGCTTTCCAGATCGCGGACAACCGTTTGTCCGAGCTGTCCAGCTGGGACGAGATCACCCTCGCGGAGACGCTCCGCGATCTGTCCATCCTCGAGCTCAACTTCGACATCGAGGCGATCGGCTTCACCATGGGCGAGATCGACCTTCGAATTGAAGCTCTCGGGCTGACTGAGTCACAGGAGGCCGACCCGGTCGATAACATCCCCGAGCACGGGGAAGGGCCGACGCGCACTCGCGC
>NZ_JBFUIP010001192.1:0-562 GCF_056401815.1 Aminobacter sp. P4_D5
GGTGACCGAGGCGCAGATGATGGTGACCGGCGCCGCCTCGCCGCAACTCATCCAGGCCCTCAGCCAGATCGCCATCACGCTGAACGACCAGCCCGTCGCCACCATCCCGATGGAGCCGGGGCGCGACGTCTTCGGCCCGCTGGTATTCCCGCTCGATCCGCTCTTCTTCGCCGASGTGAACCGGCTGAACTTCCGCTTCRCCGGCCGCTACRCGAYMGAGTGCAACGACCCGCTCTCCGGCCTGCTCTGGGCCACGGTCTCCGATCTCACCGCGGTGCGGATGCGCATCGAGCGGCTGCCGCCGCAGCGCGACCTCGCCCGCCTGCCGGAGCCGCTCTTCGACCGGCGCATCCTGCAGGGCATCGTGACGATCCCCACCGTCCTGCCCGAGGCGCTCGGCCCGGCCGGGCTGCGCGCGGCGGCGATCGCGGCTTCCTGGTTCGCCGTGCAGGCCGATTACCGCGGCGCGACCTTCCCGGTTTCCCGCGCGGTGCCCGAACGCGGCGACGCCATCATCATCGCGGTGGGCCCGGACGCGGTGCCCGGCCTGACGCTGCCACGG
>NZ_JBFUIP010001193.1:0-562 GCF_056401815.1 Aminobacter sp. P4_D5
GGTCACGCCGCACGGCGCGGCGCCCGGCGCGGCCTGGGCCGAGGACTCCCGCCTGCCGCTGCCCGACACCTCCCTCGACCGCATCCTGCTCGTCCACGCGCTGGAGACGAGCGACGCTGCGTCCGGCCTGCTGCGCGAGTACTGGCGCGTGCTGCGCGACGACGGCCGCCTGCTGATGGTGGTGCCCAACCGGATCGGCGCCTGGGCGCATTTCGATCACACGCCCTTCGGGCAGGGCCGGCCCTATTCGCGCGGCCAGGTTTCGCGGCTGCTGGAGCAGCGGCTGTTCCGGGTGACGCGGCGCGAGGCGGCGCTCTTCGTGCCGCCCTTCCCCTGGCGGATGCTGCTCGGCGGGGCCGGGCTGTGGGACCGAATGGGGCGGCGCCTGGCGCGGCGGCTCGCCGGGGTGATGCTGATCGAGGCCGAGAAGGACCTGCTGGCGGCGGTGCCGGCCAGCGGCATCGCGGTGCGCCGGCGGGTGACGGCACCGTTGCCCTCGAACTACGCGGTGAGCCCCTTCGGTCAGCGGCCGGAGGCGAGCTCCAGCGCGCGCGCATAGACG
>NZ_JBFUIP010001194.1:0-561 GCF_056401815.1 Aminobacter sp. P4_D5
CGGCGACGGTGGAGATCACCGGCTACATGCTGGCCTGCGGCATCGCCTGGGCGCTGGCGCACACTCTGGCCTGCCGGGCGCATATTCGCGTGGACGTGCTGGTGATGCGGCTGCCGGTGAAGCTGCGCGCGCCCCTGCATCTCTTCTCGCTGATGCTGCTGGCGGTCTTCGCCGCCTTCACCGCCTGGGCCGGCTATGCTCTCTATGACGAGAGCGCGCTCTTCGACGCGCACGACAATTCGGCACTGCGCGTTCCGATGGTGATCCCGCAGGGCATCTGRCTCGCCGGCCTCATCGCCTTCCTGGCGRTGACGCTGGTGCTGCTGCTGGAGAGCTTTCTCGCGCTCGTGACCGGCCAGGGCGCGCAGCTCGACCGTCTCCTCGGCTCGCGCACGATCGACGACGAGGCGGAGGAGGCGCTGGAGGCCGTGGCCATGGCGCGCGAGGGCTCCGCTTGATCGCAATCGTCTTCCTGCTCGGGCTGCTCGGCGTCGTCATCTTCGCCGCGGCCTCGGGGGCGCAGGCCCTGCCCATCGCCGAGATCCTGATGCTGATCGGCGT
>NZ_JBFUIP010001195.1:0-561 GCF_056401815.1 Aminobacter sp. P4_D5
CGACTACCTCGGCAAGGTGCGCGGTTTCATCGCGACGCAGGAGAGCAAGCTGCTCATCCCGGCGTCGTTCCTGCCGGTGAAGTGGCAGGACTGAGACACCGCTTCACGCCTCAGGCCGAGGTGGCCTGAGGCGATGAGACGGCGGCGCGTTCCGCCAGCAAGCTCGCGGCCAGATCGCGCAGATCCTGGGCGGCTGGGCTCAGGGGGTGGCGGGGCAGCAGCGGCACCTGCGCCCGGATCGCCGCTGGCACCTTCGGATCGCGCCTGACTGCGCCGAGCAGCGGCACGCCGGCGCCGAGACAGCTGCGGCAGGCGGAATCCAGCGCCGCATGCACCTTCAGCGCCTGGGCCCGCTGCGCCACCATGTTCACCAGCACGCCGGCGCGACCCTGCGGCGCGTCTCGGCGGTGCAGCTTGAGCACGGCATAGGCATCGGTGAGGCTGGTCGGCTCCTCGCTCGCGACGACGATCAGCAGATCGGCCCGCGCTGCCAGATGCCGCTGCGCCGCGCCGAGCCCTGCGCCGAGGTCCAGCACCACTTCGCACCGCTGCTCCCGCAGC
>NZ_JBFUIP010001196.1:0-561 GCF_056401815.1 Aminobacter sp. P4_D5
TCCCCATGCTGCTGCAGGTCGGCTTCGGCTGGCGGCCTACGGAGGCGGGGTTCGTCGCCTTCGCGACAGCGATCGGCGCCTTCGCCATGAAGCCGCTGACGCGCCCCATCCTTCGCCGCTTCGGCTTTCGGACGGTGATCATCGGCAACGGGATGCTGGCGGTGCTCGGCGTCGCCTCGGGCGCCATGTTCACGGCGGACTGGCCGATCGCGGCGATGTTCGCGGTGCTGGCCCTGGGAGGGCTGTTCCGCTCGCTGCAGTTCACCGCGCTCAACACCCTCGCTTTCGCCGATACGACGCGGGGGCAGCTCAGCGCGGCCACGAGCTTCTACGGCACCGCGCAGCAGCTCGCGCCAGCCTTGGGCGTCGTGCTGGCGACGGCCTCGCTGGAACTGGCCCGCCATGTGACCGGCCATGCCGTGCTGCGGCCCGCCGACTTCACGGCTGCCTTCCTCGTTGCCGCCGTCGTCGTGGCGACATCGATCCCCTTTGCCCTGGGCCTCGCGAAGGATGTGGGCTCGGAGGTCAGCGGCAAGGGGCTTTTGGCGGCCAAGGCGGTCA
>NZ_JBFUIP010001197.1:0-560 GCF_056401815.1 Aminobacter sp. P4_D5
GGCGCGGCTGGTCGTGCCCGACCCCCGATGGTTCTCGCTCCAAAAACTCTGGATGTCGGCGCAGGGGAAGAGGGACCCGGTGAAACGCCCCAAGGACGAGCGCCAGGGAATGGCCATCCTCGACGCGGTCTGGGACGCGATGCCGCAATACCCGCTGGACGAAGTCTTCGAGGCCGAGATCCCACCGGAGCTCCAGCCGCACTACACGCGCTGGCGCACCAGTCGCGAGGGCCGCCCCCGCGCTAGCCGGGGATGGTGATTCCTGCTGCGTCCGCATCCATCCCTCATCTCTGAATTCCCCGCGCGGCGCGGACCAGCGGCACCAACGACAGCAGGATTGCGGAGACGAGGATCCCTGTCGTCACGAGCCCCGCGGGCGTCGTGCGAGCTGCGGCCGTGACGCTGGCCGGGCCGAGCCGGAGCGTCACGCTGGCCTTCATCTCCTCGGGATGGGTGCTGCCCGGCGGGTGCGTGGTTTCGGGATCCTCGGAATCCATGTTCGGCCTCCTGATCGGGTGACGCCGTCAGCATAGCGCCGGCATCGCCGCATGCGTCTCCGG
>NZ_JBFUIP010001198.1:0-560 GCF_056401815.1 Aminobacter sp. P4_D5
ACGCAGTTCCTCGCCGCGCGTTTCGTGCTGGGTCTCGGTTGCGCGGCGAGCTTCATGTCGGCCGTGGTGCTGGCCGGGCGATGGCATGCCGGGCCCGGCCTGACCAAGGCGATGAGCGGAATCTTCGCCTGGAGCCAGGTGGGTATCCTGGCCGCCGGCGCGCCGCTGGCCTTCGCCTCAGGCCTCGTGGGCTGGCGTGGCGCCTATCTGGTCTCAGCTGCCCTGACGGTCGTGGTCGGCGCCGTCTGGTGGCGCTGGGCGGTCGACGTGCCGCCGGGGATGGTCCTTCGCGAGCGGCCAAAGGAATCGCTGCGCGAGGTGCTGGCCGGGCAGTTCATCGTCTGGAAGACGGTGGGCCTGCTGCGAATCCTCTCCATGCATTGCTTCGCCTATGCCGTCATGGCGACGCTCCTGACGCTCTGGGCCGGACCCTACCTCTACGACGTGCACGGGCTCAACGCGGCCGGGCGCGGGGCGGTGCTGCTGGCGATGGGGCTGACCGTGCCCTGTGGGCAGCTGGCGCTGCCCTTCCTCGAGCGGGTGCTGGGGCGGGAGCCGGC
>NZ_JBFUIP010001199.1:0-560 GCF_056401815.1 Aminobacter sp. P4_D5
ACCATCTGCGGATCGACGCGCCGGAGGGGCTGATCTCCGCCACGCCCCTTGTGCTGCTGGCGCCGGCCGGGGCGCGTCCGGTGGACTGGGTGCTGGTCGCCGCCAAGGCCTATGACACCGAGGGCGTGGCGGCCTGGTTGCCGGGGCTGCTCGGCCCCGCGACCCGCGTGGCGATCCTGCAAAACGGCGTCGAGCATCGCGAGCGCTTCGCCGCCCATGTCGCGGCTGAGGCGCTGCTCCCCGTCATCGTGGACCTGCCGGCCGAGCGGACGGCGCCCGGCCATGTCCGCCAGCGCCGCCGCGGCACGCTCGTCGTTCCCGCCGGCCCGGCCGGCAAAGCCTTCGTGGCCCTGTTCGACGGCGCCGGGCTCGACGTTTCGACATCCGCCGATTTCCGCACGCAGGCCTGGCGCAAGCTCGTCGTCAACAGCGCCGGCGCGGTGTCGGCGCTGACCCTGAAGCCCGCCGGCGTCGCGCGGGACGAGGCGATCGGCGGGATCATGCTGGCGCTCATGCGCGAATGCATCGCGGTCGGACGCGCGGAGGGCGCGCTCCTTGAC
>NZ_JBFUIP010001200.1:0-560 GCF_056401815.1 Aminobacter sp. P4_D5
GCCGTGGAGTTCGCCAAGGGCAACGAGAAGTTCGAAATCCTGGGCGGTGCGCTCGGGACCCAGATGCTGAACGTCGATGGCGTGAAGGCACTGGCCGAACTTCCCTCGCTCGACACGCTGCGCGCGTCGCTCGTGGGTCTGATCCAGACCCCGGCGACCCGCATTGCCGGGGTGGTTCAGGCCCCCGCCGGCCAGCTGGCACGGGTGCTGAAGGCCTACGCGGATAAGGAAGCCGCATGAGGTTGCGATCGCCGGAGGGCTTGCCCGAAGGCGTGAATCGCAGCCCCGCGTAGGGGCGCTTTGGCCTATCGAATCACTAAACCCCTGCCGCGATGTCGCGGTGGGGTTGTCAAGCCACAGTCAAGCCATTAGATCGAAGGAACACACACATGGCCGATCTCGCAAAGCTCGTTGACGAGCTGTCCGCTCTGACCGTCTTGGAGGCCGCCGAGCTCTCCAAGCTGCTCGAGGAAAAGTGGGGCGTCTCCGCCGCCGCGCCGGTGGCTGTTGCCGCCGCTGCCGGCCCGGCCGCCGCTGCCGCTCCTGCCGAAGTGCAGACC
>NZ_JBFUIP010001201.1:0-560 GCF_056401815.1 Aminobacter sp. P4_D5
GTGGTGACCAGCACCTTCACCGCGGCGCGCCTGCTGGCGGAATAGCCGGCTTCCGTCATCAGCCGCCGGGCCTCGTTCGGATCGAAGCGAAGCTGGAAGGACGGATTGCCGAACCAGGGATGGCTGCGCCGCATCTGGCCATGGGCCAACTCCGCGAGGCTGCCGTTCAGCGTGACCAGGTCCTCCCGGTTCACACCGAGATTCGCCGCCATCCGCACGCGCTTGTCGCGCCAGGGTGAGCCCTCCAGCAGCGAGGGCTGCCAGGGCCAGACATGCACCATCTCGCTGCTGACGATCTGGAAGCCGCGCTGGCGCATCGAGGGGATAGCATCGGGCGCCGGCGCTTCGATCCAGTCCACCTGTCCCGAGAGGAGCGCCGCCGAGCGCGTGTTCACGTCGGAGGCGGGGACGACGACAAGACGATCGAACTTCGCGCGGCGGCTCTCGTACCAGTAGTCGGGATTCCTCACCATCTCGAGCCGCACGCGCGGCACGAAGCTCGCGAACTTGAACATGCCGGTGCCGGCGGGGTCGCGCGCGAAGGCGTCCCAGGCCTGCAC
>NZ_JBFUIP010001202.1:0-559 GCF_056401815.1 Aminobacter sp. P4_D5
GCGCTGATGGTGCTGGCCCGCCCCTCCACCGAGGCGCGCGAGGTCGGCTATCCCCTGCTGCGGCCGGTGGACGAATGGCTCTCGCGCCATGCGCGCTCGGTCGGTATCGCGGCGCTGGTGCTGAGCCTGGCCTGCCTCGGCTCGCTCTACTGGCTGCGCTTCGACACCAACCCGATCAACCTGCGCGACCCCAACGCGGAATCCGTCGCGACCTGGCGCGACCTCGCGCGCGATCCCGATACCGATCCGAACATCCTGGAGGTGCTGGCGCCCGACCTCCCGGCCGCGCAGGCGCTGGCCCGCCGGCTGGCCGCGCTCCCCGAGGTCGCGCGCGCCATGACGCTGGCCGACTTCATCCCGGAGGACCAGGACGCCAAGCTCGCCCTCATCGAGGATGCGGCGATGCTGCTCGGCCCCGCGCTCGCCGCCGAGCCCATGTCGCCGCCCCAGGACGCGGCCGTGGTGGCGGCGCTACGCAAGGCAGCGGCCGACCTCGCACCCCTGCGCGGCGACGGGCCGGTCTATCGCGACACCGCGCGCCTGGCCGGCGCGCTGAGAC
>NZ_JBFUIP010001203.1:0-559 GCF_056401815.1 Aminobacter sp. P4_D5
CCTTCTTCACGCTCGGCTGGGTGGCGGAACGCTACCCGGCGCTCATCCGCCGCATCGTCGAGGCCGGGCACGAGCTCGCGAGCCACGGCTACGGGCATGAGCGCGTGGACCAGATCGGCCCCCAGGCCTTCCGCGCCGACATCCGCCGCGCACGCGCGATCCTCGAGGACCAGGGCGGCGTGGCCGTGACCGGCTACCGCGCGCCGACCTTCTCCATCGGCCCCGCGACACCCTGGGCGCACGGTATCCTGGCCGAAGAGGGCTATCGCTACTCCTCCTCCGTTTTCCCGGTCCGGCACGACCTCTACGGCGCACCGGACACGCCGCGGCTGCCCCACCATCCCCGGCCCGACGGAGTGGTGGAACTGCCGATGACGACCTGCCGGGCCTTCGGCCGCAACCTGCCGTGCTCGGGCGGCGGCTGGGTCCGCCTCGCGCCCTACCGCCTCTTCCGTGCGGGGCTGCGGCAGGTGAACGAGACGGAAAGCCGGCCCGGCATCTTCTACTTCCATCCCTGGGAGATTGATGCGGCGCAACCGCACGTCTGGCACGCCAACCG
>NZ_JBFUIP010001204.1:0-559 GCF_056401815.1 Aminobacter sp. P4_D5
GTACATCGGCACGTCGATCGCGTATTCGGCGAAGCGCTGGAACCCAAAGCCCTCCTCGAAGACGAGGCCGGGGATGCCGGTGCGGTCCGGGTCCGTGTCCGACCACACATGCCCGCGCAGCGACTTGTAGCCGGAGGGCTTGCCCTCGCGCAGCGGCGAGCTGGCGAAGAGGGCGGTGGCCAGCGGCTGCAGCGCCAACGAGACGCGCAGCTTCTCCACCATGTCGGCCTCGTCGCCGAAGTCGAGGTTCACCTGCACGGTGGCCGTGCGCAGCATCATGTCGAGGCCGAGGCCGCCCTTGAGCGGCATGTAGCGCTTCATGATCCCGTAGCGGCTCTTGGGCATCCAGGACATGTCGGCGCGTGTGGCCATCGGGTTGAAGCCGATGCCGGCGAAGCCGAGGCCGAGCGGGCCCGCCACCTCATGCACGTCGCGCAGGTGGGAGGCGATCTCCAGCCGGGTGGCATGCAGGTCCTCGACGGGGCCGCCGGAGAGCTCGAACTGCCCGCCCGGCTCCAGGCTGACGGAGCCGCCATCCTTTGTCAGACCGATGACGTTG
>NZ_JBFUIP010001205.1:0-559 GCF_056401815.1 Aminobacter sp. P4_D5
GAGCTGGAACCTGGAGCCCGACGGCACCTGGCGCCGCCAGACGCCGGATTCCCGCGCCTTCTCGGCGCATGAGTACTTCATGACCAACCCGTCGCTCTCGGGCCGCGGCTCCGCGCTCAACCCGCCCGCGCAGCGCGCCCCGAAGCGCCACAAGGCCGACCGGCTGCAACAGGACTGAGTCACGCATGGATTTCACCAGGCCAGAAAAGCCGCGCTTCGGCGTGGTGGACCTCGGCTCCAACTCGGTCCGCCTCGTGGTCTATGAGGGGCTGTTGCGCAACCCGCACGCCATCTTCAACGAGAAGGCCGTGCTCGGCCTCGGCCGCGGGCTGCACACGACAGGAAGGCTGAACGAGGAGGCCTCCGCGCAGACGCTGACCGTCCTCGGCCGCTACCACGCGCTGGCGCAGGGCATGGGCGCGGATCCCGTGGAGGTGCTGGCGACGGCGGCCGTGCGCGACGCGACCAACGGCCAGGACTTCATGGACGGGCTCGTCTCGGTGATGCCGGGCGCGCGCATCTCCGTGCTCTCCGGCGACGAGGAGGCGCGGCTCTCCGC
>NZ_JBFUIP010001206.1:0-558 GCF_056401815.1 Aminobacter sp. P4_D5
CCCATGAACAGCATCATCCGGCCCGACATCTCCCTGGAGGAGCGATGGGACGCGGCCGGGCGCGAGACGCTGCTGACCGGGACACAGGCGCTGGTGCGCCTGCCGCTGATGCGCCGGATGCTGGACGATGCGCTCGGGCTGGACACTGCGGGCTATATCACGGGCTATCGCGGCTCGCCGCTTGGCGGCTACGACAAGGAGCTCTGGAAGCAGAAGGCGCGGCTGCGCGCGGCGAATGTCGTCTTCGAGCCGGGGCTGAACGAGGACCTCGCGGCGACGGCCTGCTGGGGCACGCAGCAGGTGGCGCTGCTCCCGGGCGCGAAGCAGCGGGGCGTCTTCGCCATCTGGTACGGCAAGGGGCCCGGCGTCGATCGCAGCGGTGATGTCTTCCGCCACGCCAATGGGGCCGGCACAGCGCCGGAGGGCGGCGTGCTGGCGCTGGCCGGCGACGATCCCGCGGCGAAATCCTCCACGGTGACATCGGGCTCGGAATACGCCTTCGCCGATCTCGAGATGCCGATGCTCGATCCCGCCGATGTCGGCGAGGTGCTCGAATAC
>NZ_JBFUIP010001207.1:0-558 GCF_056401815.1 Aminobacter sp. P4_D5
ATGATGTGGTTGGGGCTGTCGAACATCAGCGTGTAGCCGTCGGGCTCGGCGCGCGCAGCCACGGCAGCGCCGATGGTGCCGCCCGCGCCGGTGCGGTTCTCGATGACGAGCTGCTGGCCCAGTGCCTCCGACATCTTCGGCTGGATCAGTCGCGCGACGGTGTCCGCCGCGCCGCCTGCGCCGAAATTCACGATGAGCCGCACGGGGCGGGTGGGATAGTTGCTCTGGGCGCGGACGGCCGGAGCGGCCAGCGACGCGCCGAGCCCCAGCAGCGCCGCGCGCCGCGAAAGACGGATGTTCATTGGGACGTTCCTCGTTTTTGTTCAGCGCGCGGCTTCGAAGGCCGCGATCTTGTCCTCGAAGCCCAGCGTGAAGGCGATCTCGTCCACGCCCGCCAGCAGCAGGCGCTTGCGGAAGGGGTCGATGTTGAAGTGGCGGGCGACCCCGTCCACGCCGGTCACCGTCTGCGCGGCGAGGTCGATGGCGAAGGGCGTGCCCTGCATGGTGCCGGCCTGCGCGCGCAGCTCCGCGACTTCTTCCACTGGAAGCACGATCGGC
>NZ_JBFUIP010001209.1:0-557 GCF_056401815.1 Aminobacter sp. P4_D5
GCGTGTGGGTCAGCGCGAGCATCAGCGCCGTGTCGGTGTTGGGGCGGATGGGGAGCCACTCGGCGCCGACCTCCTCCGGCAGGTCGTCGCGCAGAGGGCCGATCAGCACGAATTCCGCGCCGCGGTCGCGCGCCGCCTTCATGCAGCCGCGCTCGATATGCCGGCTAATGCCGCCGCTCGCGACCATGCTGTTCTTCAGCGCCATGCCGCCGAAGGCGAGGACGATCTCGCTGTGCTCAGCGATCGCCTCCCAGGTGACGTTGCGGCGGGAGACGGTCTCCATTGGCCCGACGATGCGGGGCAGGATCACGCCGGAGGCGCCCGCGCTGTAGGAATTCACCGAGCGGACGTAGCCGCCCAGCGCGATGTTCAGGAAGCGGTGCACCTGGCTCTGCGCATGGTGGAAGCGCCCSGCGCTSGACCAGCCATAGGAGCCGCCGAAGATGGATTGCGGCCCGTGCTTCTCCTTGACCCGCTTCAGCTCTGCCGCGAGCAGGTCCAGCACCTGGTCCCACTCCATCGCCACGAACTCGTCGCTTCCGCGATCCGTGCTGGGC
>NZ_JBFUIP010001210.1:0-557 GCF_056401815.1 Aminobacter sp. P4_D5
GTCCGACCGGAATTTCGCAGGCGGGGCCTGATTGGGCGCGCCATCGGTGCCGCCGCGCATTGGGCGGCGGCGCMGGGCGCGGAGCAATTCTTCGCGCAGGTGTCCGCCGAGAATGCGGCGTCGATCGCGCTCCAGGCCGGAATCGGCATGGTCGAGCGCTACCGCTACAGTTATTTCACCCGAAGGTAGGCCGAAGCGCGCGGCTTTCGACGTGCCGGAAGGATTACGGCAGAAGGACAGTGCTGCCGGTGGTCTTCCGGGATTCGAGGTCGGTATGGGCCTGCCCGGCATTCTTCAGCGCATAGCGCTGGTTGATCTGCAGCTTCACCTTGCCGCTCTTCACGATGTCGAAGAGGTCGGCCGCAACGGCCTCCAGGTCGGAGCGCTTCGTCGTGTAGGAGGCCAGTGTCGGGCGCGTCAGGTAGAGCGAGCCCTTGGCGGCGAGGATGCCGATGTCGATGGGCCCGACCGGGCCGGAAGCATTGCCATAGCTCACCATCATGCCGAGCGGCGCCAGGCAGTCGAGCGAGGGAATGAAGGTGTCGCGGCCCACGCTG
>NZ_JBFUIP010001211.1:0-557 GCF_056401815.1 Aminobacter sp. P4_D5
GGCACCGCGGCTTCGAGACGCTGCTGGCCATCCCGATGGAGCCCGCGGGCTTCCCGATGAACGATCCCGGCAATCGCGCGCTGCTGACCGGCCTCTCCTGGGCGGAGAATGCGCAGCGGCKGGACTGGCTGCTGGCGCGCTATCCCGGCCATGTCGGCGCCATCGGCKGGATCGGCGCCATGCGCGGCGAGCGCTTCGCCGCCCTGGCCGAGCCCTTCTCCCGCCTGCAGATCGCGCTGGCCGATCGCGGGCTGCTCTATTTCGACCCGCGCCCCGGCGCCGGCGACCCGCAGCGCGCCTGGGGCCGCGGCGTCGACGTGGTGGTGGATGATCCTCCCGGACGCAACGAGATCGACGCCCGTCTGGCGCAGCTGGAGCGCGTGGCACGGGCCCGCGGCGCCGCGCTGGGCTATCTCGGCGAGGTCACACCCGTCGCGCTGGAGCGCATCTCCGCCTGGGCTGCCGGGATCGAGATGCGAAGCGTCGTGCTCGCGCCGGTGACGGCGGTGATGCGGCGGCCGCAGCAGCAGGAGGCTGCACGCCCGGCGAATCGCGCG
>NZ_JBFUIP010001212.1:0-557 GCF_056401815.1 Aminobacter sp. P4_D5
GGAAGATCCGCACGCCCGGCGAAGGCGGGCGGTCGCCCGCGCCGGCCAGGAACCAGGTCTCAGCGACGGATTTCAGCAGCCGGAAGCGCCGGAAGGCGGCCCCCGATGCGGTCGGATTCGCGGGATCGCCGCCCGGGCCCGGATGGCCGGCAGCGACCACCAGGATCCGGGGCCGGGAAAGCGCGTCGAGGTCCAGCGAGAGGGCCTTTCGGTCGGCGGAACAAGGCTATACCTCTATCCCCCGTTCTGCTGCCGCTCAAGCTTGGCTTTCCTCTGACCCTGGCGCGATGCTATGCGGAATGCAGGCCGTGGAAGGTATTGGCGACCGTATGGATGGCAGCACCGAGACGGGACAGGAGGTCGGCGACGGCGCCCTGCGCTTCCATCCCGACCCGCCGTCGCTGCGCGGCTGGGCCCGTTCCGACCCCCTCCACCCTGGCGAGACGCCCGAGATCGGCCTCGACATCGAAGGCCTCGGTACGCGGGTGCTGACGGCGCGCAGGGATGGCGCCGGCGGCTTCGTGATCGATTGGCCGCTGCCGGCCGTGTTGCGGGAC
>NZ_JBFUIP010001213.1:0-557 GCF_056401815.1 Aminobacter sp. P4_D5
GTGCCGCGCAGGATGAAGGGGTTGAAGCTGTCGTAGCTGCCCAGCGCCGTCAGGGCGACCTCGCCGCCCTTCGGCGCGTCGGGGTTCGCCCAGGGGAAATGGGTGAAACCCGCCGGCAGGGCCGGTTCGCCGAGGAGGGACAGCGCGTGGGTGCGGATGACTCCCTGGCTTTGGCCCGAGGCGGCGAAGGGAACCAGGCCGAAGCCCGCGGCGAAGAGGTCACGGCGTTTCATGCGCAGACAGTGGGGGCAGGCCGTGCCCAGGACAACCATTGTCAGCTGAGAAGCCCGACGATCTCCGGCAGCAGGGCCGGATCGCCCACCGCGATGACGTCACCGCGGCTTTCCAGGGTGAGCGGTTGGCCGCGCCAGTCGGTCATGCGGCCGCCGGCGCCCTCGATGACGGGGACCAGCGCGGCCCAGTCCCAGGGCTTCAGCGTGGTCTCGACCACGGCGTCGACGAGCCCGAGGGGGATCAGCCCGTAGCTGTAGCAATCTCCGCCCCAGGTGACGCGGCGGGCGGCTTGGCGAACCTTTTCGAAGCGCGCGGCGTCGGCG
>NZ_JBFUIP010001214.1:0-556 GCF_056401815.1 Aminobacter sp. P4_D5
GGTCATCCACCACGAGGCCTATGGCCACCAGGACAACGCCCGCCGCGTGCCGATGACGCGGGAGTCCATCTTCCTGCTGGCGTCGATGACCAAGCCGCTCACCAGCGTCGCCGCTGTCATGCTGATGGAGGAGGGCCGCCTCAAGGTCACCGACCCCATCACCCAATGGCTGCCGGAGCTCGCCAACCTCAAGGTCGAGGTCCGCAATGGCGACCGCTTCGAGGATGTGGCGCTGGAGCGTCCCATCACCGTGCAGGACCTGCTGCGGCACTCCTCGGGCTTCGTCTATTCCGACGCCTCGCCCTCCACCCGCATCCGCGACCTCTACCGCCAGCACGACATCGAGGCAGTGAACCGTCAGGTCACCGGCGACGAGATGCTGCGCAACCTCGGCACGATCCCCCTGCTCTTCCAGCCCGGCGCGCAGTTCTTCTATTCCATCAGCACCGACGTGCTCGGCCTGCTGCTGGAGCGCGTCAGCGGCCAGCGCCTCG
The DNA here is from genome assembly GCF_056401815.1 of Aminobacter sp. P4_D5. Classification (NCBI taxonomy): domain Bacteria; kingdom Pseudomonadati; phylum Pseudomonadota; class Alphaproteobacteria; order Hyphomicrobiales; family Phyllobacteriaceae; genus Aminobacter; species Aminobacter sp. P4_D5. The sequence goes on from NZ_JBFUIP010001214.1 coordinate 495, forward strand.
ACCGCCTCATCGCCGAACGCCTGACGGAGCCGCTGGGCATGCGCGATACCACCTGGTGGGTG
>NZ_JBFUIP010001215.1:0-556 GCF_056401815.1 Aminobacter sp. P4_D5
CGCCCCAGCTGATCGTCGTCTCCGCCGGTTTCGACGCCCATGCGCGCGACCCGCTGGCCCAGCTGCGGCTGCACGAGGCCGATTTCGCCTGGATCACCACGGAGATCTGCGCCCTGGCCGACCGCTGCTGCGAGGGCCGGGTGGTCAGCCTGCTGGAGGGCGGCTATGACCTCGAGGCGCTCGCCGCCTCGGCCGCGGCGCATGTCCGGGCCCTCATGCGCAGCTGACGGATCTGCCCCGGCAGTTGGGTTTTGTAACCAAAAGTCCTATACTCATCCGTTCTACGGAAGGATGCCCGATGGAGGGGCAGCGATGACCACCGACGCCCCTTCGACGACGATGGCCGCCGGCGGCGASATCAGGAACCTCCCCTTCGAGGAGGCGCTGAGGCAGCTCGAAGGCATCGTGCGGTCCCTGGAGGGCGGCAAGAGCACGCTGGCCCAGGCCATCGCCGAATACGAGCGCGGCACGGCGCTGCGGCGCCATTGCGAGGCGAAGCTGGCCGAGGCCGAGGCGAAGGTGCAGGCGGTGGTGGAAGGCGCGGGCGGGCTCACCC
>NZ_JBFUIP010001216.1:0-556 GCF_056401815.1 Aminobacter sp. P4_D5
GGGAGATCACGAACCATGACGGCACTCAATCGCCGCATCTTGCTCGCCGCCGTCGCGGCGACCGCCGCGGGAGCCAGGCCCACCGTGGCGCAGACATGGCCGAGCCGGCCGGTGCGCATCATCGTCCCGCTGGTTCCCGGCGGCACGACCGATGTCATCGCCCGGGTCATCGCCGAGCCGCTGAGCCGGTTGCTGGGCCAGCCTGTGGTGGTCGAGAACCGCMCCGGCGCCAATGGCTGGATTGCCAACGAGTACGTGATGCGGGAACGGCCGGATGGCCACACGCTGATCGTCAACAACGTCTCCACCGGCGGCATCAATTCCGCCCTGCCCGGCGATCGCCCGCTGGTGCCGTCGCGCAACCTGGCGCCGATCACCAATCTCATCGAGGCGCCGCAGGTCTTCGTGGCGCCCGCGGATTTCCCCGCGGCCGATCTCCGCGAGTTCGTCGCGCGCGCGAGGGCGGCGAGCCCCTCGCTCGTCTTCGCCTCGGCCGGCATCGGATCGTATCAGCACATCGACATGGAGGCGCTGGCCAGGCGCGCCGGCATCACCC
>NZ_JBFUIP010001217.1:0-556 GCF_056401815.1 Aminobacter sp. P4_D5
AAGAAGGCCTGCAGGCGGCGGAAGGATTGGCGGGCGGCCACGAACTGCTTCCAGGAGCCGACAACCTGCTCGATCGGTGCCAGGGCGCGTCCCATGACGATGGATGCGGCGATGGAGGCGCCGGCGGTCATCTCCTGTTGCAGCACGAGCCAGGCGCCGAGCCCGAGGATCGCGAGCTGGACGGCGAGACGGGAGAAGCGCGTCATGCCGACGATCCAGCTCGCGCGGTTCGCCGCTCGCCGCTGGGGTGGCAGCATGCGCGCCACCTCCTCGCGCCAGCGCGACAGCACTGCGGGCAGCATGCCCATGCTGTCGATCACCTCGGCATTGCGCCCGATAGCCTCGGCGCGCCGCTGGCTGGCCTGCGCCGCGACATTGGCTTCGCGCAGGAGCTGCGTGGTCACCGCCTCGTTCAGCAGCGTCAGTGCGAGCAGCAGCAGCGTGCCGCCCAGCGCGACGGCGCCCAGGAGAGGGTGCAGCAGGAAGATCACGAAGAGGTACACCGGCGCCCAGGGCAGGTCGTAGATCGCCAGCATGCCGGATGAGCCGAGGTAGC
>NZ_JBFUIP010001218.1:0-556 GCF_056401815.1 Aminobacter sp. P4_D5
TAGGCGCCCTGGTACTGCGCGACCTCCTCGCCCATGAGGAAGACGTCCTTGTCGGCGCGCATCTCCAGCGCCATCGCGTCACGCAGCGCCTCGCGGACGGTGGTGGGCTTGGTCGGGCCCCAATCCTTCTCGGGCGCGACGGAAACCGGCGTCGCCGCGATCGTCGGATGCGGCTTGGCGGCGGGAGCCTCCTCGCTCTTAGCCTGGGCCGGCGCTTCGGCCTTCGGGGCGGGCGCGGCCTTGGTGCCGCCTGTCCCGCCATCCAGCTCCGCGATCGGCGAGTTCACCGCGACGTTCTCGGTGCCCTCGGGCACCACGATCTTCGTCAGCGTGCCCTCATCCACCGCTTCCACTTCCATGGTCGCCTTATCGGTCTCGATCTCGGCGATCACGTCGCCGGACTTCACCGCATCGCCCTCTTTCTTCAGCCACTTGGCCAGCTTCCCCTCCGTCATCGTGGGGGACAGCGCCGGCATCAGGATCTCGACGCCCATCTTACTTCGTCTCCAGCAGGATGTCGGTCCAGAGTTCGCTCTCGTCCGGCTCGGGCGAGGTC